>DATJPT010000020.1 GCA_035506275.1 Bacteroidota bacterium | reverse complement strand
AGAGTTGGCGGTGTTTGCCGATGTGACGAACGTGAACAGTCATATCGATAACTATTATCTCAATTACTACAACGGGAATAACGGGACGTCGGGGCATCTGCCGACGAGCGAACAAACCTACGGGTTGAATGCACAGCTGGGGATCTCCTATCTGTTCTGAGACCGGGTAACGGGTACAGTGAATTCTCTTTCTTGCCGAGAATTAGGCTTCTAGACATCGTGCGACCGTGTCATCGGCGGATCAAAGGCGGAGAGATGGTCACCGTAGGTGGAGGTCCTACACCGTCTGCGCATGAAGATGTTTTTAATAATACAACAGCGACCAGCGAAAGTACACTTGTGCACCCCAATCGCCGCAAGTCAGCACGCGAGTGTTCTCCAACCGCTTCGTCGAGGTTTGCATGCTCTCCGGCCCATCTAGGGTTTGCCGTTGCAATTCATCGTTGAACCTAGATCAGTTATTCAACTTACCACCTGATATCGCCTCAGCGGATATCGCTCAGGGAGGGGATAATGAAAAAGGTATTCGTTCTTTTTGCGTTGTCAACTGTTGTGGCGGTCATTAACTTGCACGCCCAGGTCGCGGCCTCGAAGGATACGATCTATATTTCAGGAGGGACGTTTGCCGGGGGCGAAAATGCCGGCGCTCTCGAGGCAACAATCAACGGCGATACCGCCGCCGATGGAACGAGGATAAATCCAAAGAGAGTCTACGGGCTGTTTGAAGGACAGGTTTACTACCAATCCGCGCCGATCAATGTCTACGACCCGTCCGGAGTGCTGACCATCGCGGGGGTCCCCGATCCCTCCCGCCCCACGGTGAGGTCAAAACCGATCATCCTCGTCAAGTCAAAAGTTGGGGGGACTGTTGCGATCGATAACAATGCGGTGAATTGCCTGTATGGCAGTCTTAGGATGGTGAATATCCAGTACCAGACGATGCAGATGAACGGTTATCAGAACAACGAGTTGTTTTATTGCGGCACCGCGAACAAGCTCCCCCAGTCGCTGACCATCGACAGCTGCCTGTTCGAATTCTGCAACATCGACCTCTTCGACTGCACGAACGAATCGGGCGCTATCGGTGGATGGCCGTACGGTGCGAGATTCTTCATTACAAACTCGTATTTTCGGAATATGTTCAATGCAAGTCAATGGTGGGGATCGCGGGTGTTCCAATGCAAGCATCCGATCGATACGTTGTGGGTTGAAAACACAACGGTGGTCGGCGGCGGGTTGACGTTTCTTCAGCAGAATGCGCTGTTGGATTTCGGGTATTTCAACCATAACACGATCGTCAACAACAAGAAAGATTGGCTCCTTTCACCATACCATCGGGAATTGTTCGTGACGAACAATATATTCATCAACCAGAATTGGGCCGGCGAAGATACGAACGAGGTGGCGCTCGAGGATCCTGTCGAACGCCAATTCTACAGCACGATCAATGTCGATACTCTGACATATGTGAACGGCGCGCCAGTGCTGCCTGCGCGGTACGCTTCGAATACTGCGGCATTGGCCCCCGACAAAATGCAGATCTATGTTTCGGACAACGTGAATTATTATGACCCGTTGCTGATCACCGGGTACTACAATACGACTCCCGGCGCCATTGACAGCAGCGCATACCCTCTTTCGTACTTGCGCTGGTATTACCCGGGAGTATATCGGGTAGAAAACATTCCGTGCGAATGGATGAACCCGCGAACTCTGAGGCTCTTTACCATGTACGGGCCGCCGGCCGGCGGATTTATTGAACGGCACACATCGACGGCAAACCCTGGGACACAAACTCCGGGCATTATCGATGCATCGGTGGTGGAGCAAATGGCGAAATGGAATCAATATCAATACGATGATCCTAAGTATCCGCAATCGGCAAACGATATCCTCCACAGTAAATACATTTTTGGCGACTACAGCCCCACGACGCTTCCCGGCGTTGTGAACGGAGTGAACACGGATACCATTACCAGTTTAGCGCAGCTGGCAGCAGGCGATCAATTGGGAATTGCGAAGTTCACCAACCTGTCAGAGAACTTCAGACAAAACTCCGTCATCTCTACGATTGATGGATATCCGGTCGGTTCGTTGCTATGGGATGATGTGAATGATTCTGCGTATGCCGCGCATCATTCCGGGGAATGGGCAATCGTCTATGCATCATACGTAGTCACCGGCAGCCCCGTTGCGGTCCAACAAACAAAAGGCGTCCCTGGCGGCTTCAGGCTGGGACAGAATTACCCGAACCCGTTCAACCCATCGACGAAAATTGAGTTTTCATTGCCGCGCGGTGCCAAAGTGGTGCTGAGGGTCTACGACATCCTCGGGCGGGAAATCACCGCATTGGTGAACGAGAACCTCGCGGCAGGAAATTACAGCGTCGGGTTCGACGCCCGGAATCTTCCCAGCGGCGAATACATCTATAGATTTTCGGCTGAGGGATACTCCAGCGCAAGGATGATGCTCTTGTTGAAATAATTTTGCCGGCGTATTCGATCCGCCATCGCAATTCATCGTCAGTCACTGATCATTGGAGAGGATGCTATGCACACTGTACAACGGAGTGTTATTCTGATCGCGTTCGTTGCACTTCCGCATGCGCTTTTGGCGCAGGCTGCGACGGTTGGCTACAACAACCAGCAGCTTTTTCTGAACGGATCGAACCTGGCGTGGGTTCAGTACGCCAGCGACGTCGGAACAGGATCGCCCGACACCGTGGCCTTCGCTCAGATCCTTCTGGCCATCCATAACGCCGGCGGAAACTCTGTCCGGTGGTGGTTGCATACCGACGGCACCGTCACTCCCGCCTTCGATTCGACCGGACATGTAACGGGGCCGGGCGCCAGGACCATCGCGGACATGCGGAAGATCCTGGACATCGCTTGGCAGCGGGAGATCGGCGTCAACATCTGCCTCTGGTCGTTCGATATGCTGAACACATCGAACAGCGCCGCGGTGCTGAACCGGAATGACTCGCTCCTCGTCGATACTGCCTTCACACACACCTACATCAACAAATGCCTGATCCCAATGATCGACTCTCTCAAAGGCCATCCCGCCATTCTCTCATGGGAAATTTTTAATGAGCCGGAAGGGATGAGCAACGAGTTCGGGTGGAGCTCCACCAAGCATGTGCCGATGTCGGTGATCCAGCGTTTCATCAACTTATGTAGCGGCGCGATCCATCGCGCTGATTCTTCCGCCCTTGTGACGAGCGGCTCGTGGAGTTTTGAAGCTCTGTCGGATATCACCCCCGCTGTTGCTCTCAAGAAAACCGGTTCCGCCTTTTCTCAGTTAAACGTTGCCGAAAAAGAATCGATCGCCCGGCAATTCAACCGGAAGTATCGGGCATCGATGACGACGGATGAGGTCATCTCCTATCTCGACCACCTCTCGACATTGACGAACAAGAATTATTATTCCAACAGCGAGCTTATCGCGGCGGGGGCTGATTCTGCCGGGATACTCGATTTTTATTCGGTGCACTACTATTCGACTTCGACGCCGTTGTCCACGTGCCCGTTCATTCATCCGGCGAGCGTCTGGGGGCTCGACAAGCCGATCGTCGTCGCGGAATTTGCGATGGAAAGCGGGGAAGGAAATCCCCCCGGCGTTCCAAAAAGTAATCTATTCGATACGCTCTATTCGCTCGGTTATGCAGGGGCGATGCCCTGGTCCTGGACCGACCCCACATTCTCGACAAACGCCGATATCCTCGCCGGTCTGCAGTCCGTCTGGAACAACCATCGGAATTCCGTCGACGTACACGGCATCGGCTTCGACTGGCCGGCGGTGAACATCCTCACCCCCCCGAACGGCGCAAAGTATCCCGACAGCACGCAGCTGACGATCACGGTGTCGGTGTATGATACGCTTGCCGTCGATTCGGTCGAGTTCTTTGTCGAGGACACGATGAAGATCGGGAGCGTTCGCACCGCGTTCTCTGTTGTCTCTGATACGTCCTATTATTCGTTCACCTGGAAGAGCATCCCTCCGGGCAATTACGCGTTGACAGCCGCAGCCACCAACCACGGAGGACACCGGAACGTCTCGTCCGTTGTGCAGTTGATCGTCGGCAAGCCCCCCCTTACCCGGCTTGAAGCGGAAAAAGCGATAAGAAAAGGACCTGGTATGACCGTGAAGAGCGATGCCTCGGCAAGCGGCGGACAATATGTTGACATCGAGACCGACACCTCGATTGCCACGATCAGTTGGACAGTCAGCGGTGTGCCTGCGGACAGCATCTATCCCATCGCGTTCGGCTACAAGCTTGCCTACCAGAGCCCGAAAACCCAGTTTGTCAACGTGAATAGTGTTCCTGAGGATACTGTCACGTTCACGGGTTCGACGACGGCCTGGCTCGAAGAGACCGCCTACGTGCATCTTTTTAAGGGGATCGATACGATCCAGATACAGATGAGCTGGGGCTGGATGTACCTGGATTACCTTGCTGTCCCCAGCAGCTTTGTTACCACCGGGGTAAAGAAGGCCGTCCAGGTGCCTGCGGTCTATGCGTTGTCGCAGAATTATCCTAACCCGTTCAACCCGACGACGACGCTGGTGTATTCGATCGCGAAGGCCGGTCCGGTGACCCTGAAAGTGTATGATGTTTTAGGACGCCTGGTGGCAACGCTGGTCGACGGGCGCCAGAATCCCGGAGAATACACCGTGCAGTTCGACGCGCGGGCGCTGGCAAGCGGAATGTATTTTTACAGGATCGAAGCCGGAAGTTTTTCGCAGGTCAAAAAAATGATGCTGCTGAAGTAACGGAGCGGCGCTCGGGTACCACGCTTCATTGCACCCAGCGGCAGTTTCAGAACAATGCGGGCAATAGGCACGGAACATTCTCCGCGCCTATTGTTGTGAAAAGGAGTCGAGGCAACATACCCGTTATTGATCCAGACGTACTGATTCGGCCTGTCGGATTGCTCCCGCGAAATAATTGTTGCATCTCATGCACAAAAGAAATAAGATAGATTCACTATTCATTGCGCATTCGCTGGTTCATGGCAGCCGGACACGATAAAATTTCTTCGAACAATCAGGCATGGGGCATTGCAGTTCTCTGCACGATCGCGCTTATTTATTTTGCCATCTTTGCGTTTCTTTTCAAGCGTCCGACCGACCACGTAACGCAGTTTTATTTTGCGGACAGGATGACGGAAGCGCACCGCATCCTCATCGACCAGTATAACGAAGCTCACGCCGGCAAGGTCAACGTCGTCCCGATCGACTTTCCCAACCCGGATTTCAGCACCGACACACGCAAAGAAATTCTTGCCCGCTCGCTGCGCGGCGACGACGGTGGGATCGACCTTCTGGCAGTCGACGTCATCTGGGTGCAGAGGTTTGCAAAATGGTGCGAGCCCCTCGGCAAGTACTTTACCGACGAGGAACGGAAGCGGATCACTCCCATCGCGCTGAGCTCCTGTTATCATGACGGGGAGCTTGTCGCCATGCCGCTCGATATCGCTGAAGCGGTCATCTATTACCGCGCCGACTTGCTGGCAAAGGAGGCCCGGGGGAAAGGGCTTCTCCAAAGGATCCAGAAGAGAATGTCATGGAACGATTTTCTGAACATCAAACAGGAGCTCCGTAAGAACAGCTATCCGTTCTATCTCTTCCCGGCATCGGATTACGAGGGGCTGATCTGCTGCTACATCGAAATTCTCCTGAGCGAAAAGCCCGACTACTTTACGACGATCGGATTCCGGTTCGATACGCCCGAGGCCAAGAATGCTCTCCGTCTGCTTGTCAACCTCGTCCACAAATACGGCGCGACGCCGGCCATTGCCAGCGACCTGACCGAGGTGCCGAGTTACAATTACTTCATAAAAAACGACGGCCTCTTTCTGCACGGATGGAATACGTACGACAGGGATTTCAAAGAATCTCCCGTCGACACGGTGAAGGAAAAATACCTGCGGCGGATCTCCATCCCCTGTTATCCCGGCGGAACGCCGGCGGCGGTGTTCGGCGGATGGAACCTGATGGTGCCGAAATCGAGCAAAAATAAGGAGGCGGTGATCGATTTTATAAAATTTCTGCTGAGGGACGAGTCGCAGGAAATTTTCTACACCAAGGGGGGATTTTTTCCGGTCACAAATTCGTTCTACCGCGATTCGCTGTACCTCCGCAAATATCCTGAGATCAATACGATCGTCGACCTCCTGAAGATCGGCGTGCATCGTCCCAGCCAGGAAGAATACACGAAGGACTCGAAAATCATGTCCCGCTATTTTTACCTCGCCATCAAAGGAACCATCGGCGTCGACGAGGCGGTGAAGAACGTCGACGCGACCATCGAATCCGAAAGAAGCCTGACGCCGTAGCCATGGAATGGAAGATCCCCAAAGTTCCGGAACCGGTGAAGACGAGACTCTCGCGGTATCGTTTTGAGATCCGCCACATCGTCGTCATGGTTGTCGTGCTGATCACCTTCCAGATCATCCTGGTCTTTTTTCAGAAAGAGAACCTGGAAAGCTTCCTCGGCGAAACGCAAAGCTGGTTCCGTAAATATTACGCCGAGCGCCTTGCGCTTGTTACGACAACGAACGTCGAACTGATCTACGAACGCCAGCAGCGGGTGCGCGTCCAGCAGGACAGCGCCGAGTTGTACCTTGCCTACTCGCTCAACGTGATCTTCAAACAGCAGCTCATCCAGCGGAGCGGAGAAGACCTCTGCCTGATCCTGATCAAGAATCACCGACTCTACATCATCGACAGCGGGCAAAAATTGAAGGCGTTCTTCAACAACACACTGCCGCCGGTGGAGGAGGGGGAACTGACCAGCCATCGGCAGGGACTCGAATTCTTCCTCGCGCAGAAGGACGAGATGCGGCGGAGGGAGAAGATCGTCAGCGCCGTATCGAACGAAAAGACGTTCGACGTGCTCGTTCCGTTCGTCCCCGACGGCGAGTACCTCGGCGTCATGTACATGCGCATCACTCCCGATTTCGCATTCCTGACCACGGAAATTCAGTCCAGCTTCGACAAAGTGGCGCTGACATTCCTGGCCCTCATCTTCATCGGGTTGATGGCGATCTTCATCATTTCTTCACGCGCCGTTGGAGAAAGGAACAAGGCCCAGGAAGAGCTGTTTATCGAGCACGAAGAAAATCTCAAGAAGCAGATCCGGCTGGAAAAGGAATCGCTCTTCACGAAGCGGATTTACCATACGAACCACAAGGCCGAAAAGATCATGGGGTTCATCAAGAACGACGTGCGGATGATGAACGCCGAAAACCTCAGCCAGCTGAAACAGCGTGTGATCACGTATTCCAATTTCATCTCACGGATCATCTACGACATGAAGTGGTACGACCAGGATATCAATACCATCGTCAACCCGATGTTCCGGACCAACATCAACCTGCTCATCGAGTTCATCGTCCAGAATGTCTTTCTCCGCGTCTCGAGCAAGAATGAAATGTTCGACATCAAGCTCCGCCTCGATCCGTCGCTGCCGCCGGTGCGCGTGAACGAATTCATCGTCTGGGAGATCCTCGAACCGCTCATCCAGAACAGCATCGACCACGCCAGCAAGGATTTCGTCATTATTACGGTCTCGACCGCCTACGACGCGAAAAGAAACCTTTCCGAGATCGTCATCGAAGATACGGGCATTGGCATTGCGGAGGAATTGCTCGAGCCGGGGCCGAGGGGGATCAGGCGCCTCTTCCTCGAGCAGGAATCGACGAAAGCGAACATCGGAACGCACTCGGGGTACGGATGCTACATCGCCCACCAGCTCGCCGTCGGCAAATGCGGATGGCAGCTGGAAGCGGAGAACAGGGCCGAAGGGGGATGCAGGTTTACGCTGACGATAAAAAATTAGGAGCAGTATGAGCACGAATAGCCCTCAGGCGATCAGAGTTTTGCTTGTCGAAGACGAAGATTTCGACGTCGCCCGCGTGAAAAAAACGGTGAGCTTGTCGACGACGCGGATCCAGGTGGAAAGCGTCGTTTCGAACGGCAAATCCGCCCTGGACAAGATCCGCGAAAGTCCGGACTTTTACGACGTCGTGATCCTCGACTACCAGATCTCGGGCGGTTTGCGCGGCGAAGAGCTGATCGGGAAGATGAAGGAACTCGACCCGTTCCTGCAGATCGTGGTCATTACAAAAATGACGATCAATACCACCGATTTCGATTTCGCAAACAATCTCCTGAAGGCCGGCGCGTACTGGTACTGCACGAAGTACCCGGGGAACATCGAGGACTATGTCTACCAGCCGACCGATTTCATCCTGAGCATTGTCAACGCCTACGAGCGGAAGAAGCTCGAAAAGCTGCAGCTCAAGTCTGACAAGCGGCTCAAACAGAGCAACGAGAGCCTGCTCGAATCGAAGAAGATCATCGGCGAGTCAAAGCCCATGGTGCAGCTCAGCGATGTGATCGAAAAATACGCCAAGAGCGAGGCGAACGTCCTTATCTCGGGGGCCTCCGGTACGGGAAAAGAGCTTGTTGCCTGGAACATCCACCTGAAAAGCAAACGGCGCTACGAAAAGTTCATCCCGATCAACTGCGGAAGCATACCGCACGACCTTGTCGAAAGCGAGCTGTTCGGGTACGAGCGGGGAGCGTTCACCGGCGCAATGAGCATGAAAGCCGGACTGTTCGAGATCGCCAACAACGGCACCATCTTTTTGGACGAAGTGGGAGAGCTGCCGCTGCCGGCGCAGGTCAAACTCCTCCGCGTGATCCAGGAGGGGGAGATCGAAAAAATCGGAAGAAAAGAAAGTCTGACCGTGAACGTGCGCATTATCGCTGCGACGAACAAGAACCTGACAACCGAAGTGAACGAAGGACGGTTCCGCGAAGACCTGTACTACCGCCTTGCCGTCATTCCGATCGACATCGTTCCCCTCAGCAAACGGGGGAACGACATCCTTCTGCTGTTCGACCACTTTATCGAATACTTCAGCAGGGACATCGATATTCAGCCCCCTCCCGCGGAACAGAAGGCGAGGGAGATTCTTATGAACTACCGATGGCCGGGAAATGTCCGCGAACTCCGGAACGTTGCCCAGCGGTTGGTCTTGAATTGCACCGACAAGATAACCGCGAAGGACGTGACGAACCATATGGTCATGAAGAACGCTGTTTCGGGAACCAACGAATCGGTGCTCGACGATTTATCCACGGGGCAGGTGCTTCCCCTTCCTGAAATGGAAAAGATGTTCCGCATCCGGTACTTCAAGTATGTGCGGAGCATCTCAAGCTCCGATTCCAACGCCGCTGAAAAATTAGGGCTCGCCCCCTCGAATTTCTACCGGATGCTGAAAGAACTCGGGTTGAAGTAAGGAAAATTGTCGATCAGAAGGGTCGGCGATCATCATCACTCGCGCTCACTGCTGCAGATCGTTCCGATATGTTCGACGAAGTCTCAGTTTCACAATGTTCCTTTCTTCCTGAGCCCCGAAGGGATGCCTTTGGCAAAAGAAAGAAACCAAATGCCGCTCTAGGGCATCTCGCCTATAGTTCATTCCTGGCTTTCGGTTCGCCCAGGAAATCCCCGGCACCTATACAATAAGGGTCGACGAAATGAACCTTCAACATGAGCAGCGAATCGTCATGACGCTGGACGCAGGGGGAACGAATTTCGTTTTTTCCGCTATCCGGGGAAACGCCGAGATCGTCCAGCCGGTCACGTTTCCATCTCATGCCGATAACCTCCGTGAATGCCTCGCGACCATCGTCCAAGGCTTTTCAGAGATCAAGAAACAGCTTCCTTCGCCCGCCGTCGCGATCAGCTTCGCCTTTCCGGGTCCGGCTGATTACCCAGCGGGAATCATCGGAGATCTGGGGAACCTGCCGGCATTTCGCGGCGGAGTGCCCCTCGGTCCGATGCTTCAGGAGGAATTCCGCCTGCCGGTGTTCATCAACAACGACGGCGATCTCTTTGCGTACGGCGAAGCGATCGCCGGATTTCTGCCGTACGTGAACGGCCTTTTGGAACAAGCGCGCAGCCCAAAGAGGTTTCATAATTTGTTCGGCGTGACGCTCGGTACCGGATTCGGCGGAGGTATTGTCCGGAACGGCGAATTGTTCATCGGCGATAATTCCGGCGCCGGCGAAATCTGGCTTCTTCGGAATAAACTTGACCCCGCGATCAACGCCGAGGAGGGGGCAAGCATCCGCGCGGTGCAGCGCGTGTACGCACAGCGCGCCGGGATCGAAGTCCGTCAGGCGCCCACGCCGAAAGAGATCTTTGAAATTGGTTCGGGGAAGACGAACGGCGATGTTTCTGCCGCGCGCGAAGCATACCGCTGCCTTGGCGAGGTTGTGGGCGACGCCCTCGCCAACGCGCTCACGCTCGTCGATGGACTGGCGGTGATCGGCGGGGGACTTTCGGGGGCGCATGCTCTCTTCCTGCCGGCGCTCGTTGCCGAGATGAACAGCATGTACCGTTTGCCAGGGGAAAAAAGCTTCCCCCGGCTCGAGGTGCGTGTCTATAATATAGAAGAGGCCGGGGAACGGGAGATCTTTTTAGCCGGGGAAAAGAAGGAAATTCCCATTCCGGGAAAAGAGAAGAAAGTACAATACGACCCGCTGCGGCGGATCGGTGTCGGCATCTCAAAACTCGGTACGAATGAGGCGGTGGCTATCGGAGCGTATGCATTTGCACTCCATGCGCTCGACAAGAAGTAACCCGCTGTAGATTCAGCACTTAACGGATGCCTTACAATGCAACGTTTTTTTGCGCGTGAATTGTAACAGTTACACAACAAAATTTTAATACACTCATTACATTGCCCTCCTACATTGAAGCGGAGCCTGAAATGCTAGTACGGCTGATTTTTTCAGCTTGCTTCTCAAACCCCGTTTTTTCATATTTCATTCAGTGACAACCAACGCCCTGGCGGAGATGCTGTGAGGGTGTAGAGAGCGTTTGGAGGAACAATGCAGCGGCTGGTACTTTCAATCTTCCAATGTTGGTTCTATCCTTTTCCCAATCCAATCGAGACGCTGAACAAGCCGTAGTCCTTTTACAGTCGTTCACAACGAAATCAATTTCACCACATTCATAACCTTATTTAAGGAACAATCGCTATGAAAAAAAGTGCTACAACAGTTGTGTTGTCGCTGCTTGCATGTCTGTTGATTGTGCTTGCACCGACAGCACAAGCGCAGACGCTTCAGAAGAAGTGGAGCGATACGTCGGGGGTTTCCTGGTTCCCGTCGGCTTCAGACAGCGCAGCTCTGGCGCTCAATGCCGCCACGAATCACCTTATCTTTGCTTCCCGGGCCGCCAAGACGATCACGATCCTCGATGCGGCAACGGGCGCTGTTCTCGGCCAGCTCGACACGACCGGTTTCTATACGTGGACGGGGAATAAGCCGTTCTTCAAGGTGGGAGTGTCGGACGACGGAAAGATCTTCGTCGCGAATGAAGTAACGACGGTGAACAAGAAAGCGGGGCGGGTCCGCATCATGGTGTGGGCGAACGAGACGGCGAAACCGGTTCTGGCATTCAACGATTCCGTGAAGGGACCGCAGCTCGGCGACGCCCTCGCGGTGACGGGATCCGGCACGCAGACATACGTTTACCTCGGCGGCAACGGAACCACTTCCCCGGTGCAGGTCTTCCAGCTCTCGAACGATACGACGCTCGTTCTGCGAAAAACGATCACCGTCGCTCCCGCTTCGAACGGAGCGACTTCCATCGCCCCTATGACCGACGGCTTCGGCCCGTTCTGGCTGAAGAAGAGCGGCAAGGTAGCCATACAATTCGATACGACAGGGACACCCATCGATACGGTTCCCTCGAGCGCCCTGGCGGTAACCGCCACGAGCGCCCGTTACTATCAGCTCTACGGACGCAAATACATTTTTGCCTTTGACGGCAACGTGAATCCCTCAACAGCCCGTATCCTCGATATCACGAACGGGCTGGTCTCCGGCGTGCCGTTTGTAGCGGCCCTGACACCGTCGCTTGGGACCAAAGCAAACGGCGGGACGTTCGGCGAGGCGCTCTTAAACCCGGCCGACAGCTCCTTCATCGTCCTGAGCACCAACAATTCCATCGGCTCTTACAGTACTCAGAAATCGTACGCCATCGCGAAGACGTTTACGCGATATCCCTACGTGCCGATGGCGGGCGCGATTGACACTGTGGAAGCGACCATCGTCAACATCCAGAAGATCGCGACCGCGAACCTGCGCTATATGGCGGCCCCCGACACCGTCGGGTCCGTTGTCCCGATGAGCGTTCTCTCGGGGGATTCGCTGAACGGCATCTGGTTCGGCATTATCCCCGGCGCCGTCGACACGAACAGCGCCCGCGTTTCCTATAAAGTGGACATCACCGACGTGATGGGGACGGAGTCGCTCGTCAGCGGCGGCGCGGGATACTTTGCCGGCGTTTCGAAGATGGCTCTCAACTCCACGCGTGCTGAAGATACCACGACCGGAGCGATTCTTTGGAATGGATACGGACTGCGCGTGACCGGCGTCGATATTATGGAAGACAGCTTGATCGGCGTGCTCGGCAATTACTCGAGCATCATGCTGCAGGACGATCAGGGGGGGATGGATTTTTACGATTACGGCCTGACGCCGTACAGGATCCGGCGGGGACATAGCTACACGATCGTCGGACAGCTGTATCAATATTCAGGATCTATAGAAATTGAATCTCAACTCTACAATGGCCACCTGGATGTGACCGACAACGGCCCCGCGACCCTGCCTCTTCCGAGAGTTATTACGTGCCATGATCTTGCCTGGGACCGTCTGGGTGAACAGCTCGAGAATTCACTCATCCAGATCCATCACGTCCGGTTAACGCCCTCTTCTCTCGCATGGCCAGCCGCGGGCGCGGGGGGGACGAATCTTACGATCACAGATAACAACGGCCTCGATTCGCTGACGTTCCGTATTCCGACCGGCAGCAATGGGAACGGCGCTCCGACCCCGCGTCAGCCGTTCACCGTCACGGGCGTCGCGTCGCAATTTGCCGCTTCATCGCCGTACACTTCAGGATACGAGATCTTCCTGCGCAACATGGACGATATCCAAAGCGAAGTTCAAGTTGCGTTAAAGGACACGACGAAAGGCTTGGCCGGTACCGACGTGAACATCACGGCGGTCAGCGATACAGTGACGGGTCTTGGCGTTCTTTCGTACCATTTCTCGGCGGCGTTCGATTCGACGCAGCTGAAGTTTAAGGGAGCCACTGCGGCCGGGACGATCAGCAGCGGGTTCACCTTCTCTGCGACTCCGGCGAACGGCGGCCTTGTCAATATTTCGGCGTCCGGCTCTACGGCGCTGACGGGGTCAGGACCGTTGTTTGTTCTGACCTTCACCGTGCTGAAACCGGCGCTCACGCCGATCGCACTTAACGGACAGTTCAACAGCGGCAACCCCTTTGCCGTGGGCATCGGAGGTGTTGTTGTCGGCGGAATGCAAATGGAAGTCGAGCCGAACGACACTCTTACGACCGCCACGCCAATTCCCTTCGGTATACCTGCCGGCGGTTCTCTCTCGAAAAGCGCCGGCGATCCGGACTACTTCGTCTATCAGGTTCCGGCTGGACATCTTATTGTCGACGGGGTCGATTCAGCCAACACGACAAATCTCTCTCTGGCTTTGTATGACAGCGCAGGGAAACAGCTCTCGTTCATCGACAGGAACATCAATGACCGTCTCGAGTACAACATCACCACGCCCGGGAAATATTACGTGCGGGTGCTCGGCAGCAAGAACGGAAGCACCTACGCCACCGGCCCGTATCAGTTGATGACGCGGACCGGTCCGGGGACCGATCTTCGCGAGCCGAACGACGGTCCGGCATTCGGGTTCTTCAATCTCGTGACGGCGGCAAGCTTCAACTATTCGGACACCGCCAATACGCTCGATCCCGGCGTCGGACTTCCCGGCGTCGACTGGGATTATTTCAGCATCGTGGCGGCGACGGGCCAGACGATCACCCCATTGGTCCAGTCAAAATCTTTCAAGTCCGCGTCGACGCTGACTCATGTGCAGGTGTCACTCTTCAGGAAGAGTGCGTTCTCGACCGCACTCACGTCGGTCTCGGTGACGGACGGTTCCGACGCTCAGTTCTCGTATCCGGTGACCGTTGCTGACACTTATTATGTGGCCGTAACGAACACCGTGCCGTCGGAGGCGGGACCGGGAGCGCGCTATAAACTGATGATCGGTTCGCCGACCGGCGTTCTCGATAACGTCATCAGCTTGCCAAAGGAGTTCGCGCTCGATCAGAATTATCCGAACCCGTTCAACCCGTCCACCACGATCAGGTTCGCGCTTCCGAAAGACGCGATGGTGACGTTGAAGGTCTACGACGTCCTCGGCCGTGAAGTGCGGACGCTGGTCAATCAACGGGTGAGTGCCGGTTATCAGCAAGTGATCTGGGATGGAAGGAATGAAACAGGAGCCCAGGTCGCTTCGGGGATGTATATCTACCACATTTCTGCCGGCGATTTCACTTCAACAAAGAAAATGATGATGTTGAAGTAAATCGACCATTCTCTCCTTCGTCTAGAATGCAATGCCGCGCGCTTCCACAGACGCGGCATTGCGCTGTACCAAAACTCCTTGATTCGCTTTTCTAAATCAGCTATATTACCCCAGTTTTTCCGCAAAGAGCCTCTTTATCACTGCGGCTTTGCACTCAACACCGCGTCGCACAAAAGAATGCATGAAGGGACCGGACTCTAAATACATTGGGAAGGGGTGCCAGAACAGCAATCCCCCTTTTCCATCCTCAATTTTCCATCATCCGTTAGCATATGCTTAATTACGTCTGGATGTCGCTCATTGTCATCGGGCTGCTCGTCGGTGCGGGGAGCGATATTAATGATGAGGTGAAGAACACGTATCGGAACGGGATTCCTTTGGACGCGGTTGTGCGCGTTGAAAAGACTCCAACCGCGCTGCGGCAGACATGGCAGGGGGAACTGATCATTCCCGCCGAAGCGTTTAACCGGTTCTACGGAACCGCATCGGCATCATCGGAGGTTCATCAACCGGTAGAGATGACGACGCTTGCTTCCGGAAGGACAACCATTACAATTCTCACCGACGAATCATCTCCGAAGTTTTGGATAGCGATGGCCCAAAATTCCGGAAACACCAATAAGCTGCTTGGAACGATCAACAGCATTAAATTTTCGGATGATAAAGCCTCCGCACAAATTTCGTTTCTCCTGGAAAAGATCAGTTACGTCAAGATACGGGCGATCACAAAGGCTGCACTCGACTACGCCGATACCGCCGTCACGATCTCGCTCGGGCTCATTGGCGTGATGGCCCTTTGGTTAGGGATCGTGAAAATCGCCGAGGAGGCCGGGCTCTTGAGCGTCCTGACGAAGCTTTTGACGCCGTTGACCTCGCGGCTCTTTCCGGATGTACCGGCAGGTCATCCGGCGATCGCCGCCATGGTCATGAACATTGCCGCGAACATGCTCGGCCTCAATAACGCGGCGACGCCGCTTGGCTTGAAAGCAATGGAAGAGTTGAACAAGCTCAGCCCGAAGCTGGGAACGGCGACGAATGCGATGTGCACGTTTCTTGTCATCAATACTGCCGGGTTAACGTTGATCCCTGCCACTGCCATCGCGATCAGAGCGGCGCAGGGGTCGGCCGAACCGGGGATCATCATCGGAACATCTATTTTTGGAGCAGGATGCGCTACTATTGCCGGCCTTGTCGCGGTGAAGATCCTCGAACGGCTCCCGCGCTACAAAAATGAGCTCCCCGCCGCCGGTCACGGAACGGAGTCGGCCCATGGTTGAACTATTCCGAAATATTATCAATATTATTTCAGTCGCCGCCGTTCCGCTGATGTTTTTCGTCTTTGTGGGCTGGGGGATCATAAAGAAAGTAAAGGTCTATGAGGTCTTTGTCGAAGGAGCGAAAGACGGATTTCAGGTGGCGGTCAAGATCATTCCGTACCTTGTCGCCATGCTTGTCGCGATCGGGATCTTCAGGGCTAGCGGGGCGATGGATGTGCTGGTTGCCGTGCTTGCACCGGTAACGAATCTTATCGGGATGCCCCCCGAAACTGTTCCGCTTGCGATTCTCAGGCCCCTCTCCGGAAGCGGCTCGATGGGGCTGATGGCGGAGTTGATGAAGGTCCACGGGCCGGATTCCTTTATCGGCGTTCTCGCCTCGACCATGTACGGCAGTTCGGAAACGACATTTTACGTTCTTGCCGTCTACTTCGGCGCGGTCGGCATCAAGAATACCCGGCACGCTCTTCCGGCCGGGATCATCGCCGACGTTTTCGGAATGCTGGGGGCTCTTTTTATATGTCGAACATTTTTTGGTATTTGAAATGAAAACAGGAATGAAATATTTATTCATCATCGTCATTGCCTTTGCTTTCTTTTCGTCCTCGGCTTTCGCACAGAAATCTCTCGCAACGATGACCGGCAAACAGGACCCGAGCTCGATTGCCGGCGGCCTGGGGCTGACCTGGATCAACGGGCAGGAATATTATCTCGTCAATATCGCTCCGGACCTTGCCTTCGGCAATTTCGGCGTCGGGCTGGATATCAATCTCCTCATCGGAAGCACCGACCACAAGATCCGCAAAGTCGGCTTCGATTCCACTGCCTACGATTATCTACGGATGATCCGTTACTTGCGCTGGGGACATAAAGGCGACGATGTCTACGCCCGCGTCGGCACGCTCGACTACGCCCAGCTCGGGCACGGTTTTATCATGTATCTCTATAATAACAGTCCGAGTTACGACGCACGGCGTCTGGGCAGCGAGTTCGATTTGAGTTTTGGCAAATATGGTCTCGAGACCGTGTACGGCGACTTTGGCCGTCTCGGAGTCGTCGGCGTGCGGGCGCATGTCGATCCGCTGAAGTTTACCACGATCGGCTCCGTTCCTGTGCTCGGCGGGCTGGAGCTCGGCGCCACCTGGGCGGGAGATTTGCGCCGCGATTCGAAGGACACCGGCTACACCGTTGCCAACGGGGTTCCGACCGCGTCGAATACCGGGGGCATCGACATCGTCGGCGCCGATATCGGCTTCCCCTTGGTTCGCGTCCCGACGGTCAGCTCGACGCTCTATGCCGATTATGCCAAGATCCTTTCGTTCGGGAGCGGCGAGGCGGTCGGACTGCAGACCGATTTTTCCGGTCTTGGCCTCGTCAATATTTTTACGAAGTTTGAACGCCGATGGACGGGAGAGGAATTCATCGCAAATTATTTTGACACGTTCTATGAGCTGGACCGCTACAACCTTGCCGGAACGGTCTTTTCCAGCAAGGCGCAGATGCTCGAAAACGTGACGTCGGCCGAGCCGGGATTTTTCGGCGACCTGACGTTCGCAATTCTCGGCAAGCTGCAGATTCGCGGAACCTATTCGAAGCTCGATAAGGTCGACACGAGCGGAACGTTGCACATCGGCACATCCACCGGATCGATGATCCCGATCTTCATCGTCGATGCCGGCTACGACAAGAAGTACATCAAAAACGGCAAGGACGTCTTCACGCTCGACCAGCGGTCGTTGCTCTATGCTTCAATAGGATACAAACCGTATCCGTTCATGATCGTGTCGATGCTGTACACCTGGACGTTCGAGCCGGTGGTCGACGCGAACGGCAATACCTATTTCACCACCCAAAAACGGGTCGAGCCGAAGGTGTCGCTTGTTTTTCCTCTCTGAGAATCTAATGTTTCTGTGCCGCCGTCGTTTGGTTCCGGCTCATAGAATTGCCAGGCGAATTTATTTTCCCCTGCTGATTTTTGCACTGAGCGTTCCCCTGATCGCCGAAACGGTTGCCGTTCCCTCCTCGGTGACCTCGGTGACGGTATACAGCGACAGAGCTCTTGTAACCCGCACAGGGGAGATCACGCTCCAGCCCGGGAATTATCTTCTCCGGTTCAGCAACCTTCCAGCGAGCTTGGTCGACCAATCGGTCCGTGTCTCCGGCGAGGCAGCGGGCGCTAAGATCTTAGACGTCCATGTCGAAACTGCTTTTCTCGACACCGTCCCCGAGGAACGGGTCCGTACATTGCAGGCGAAAGTTCAGGAACTGCAAACCCAGTCAAACGAACTCGGCGACCGGCTTAGCGTGCTGAACACCGAGCGCGATTTTATCCTGCAAATCAAGGCTCAAACGGCCGATAATATCGACAAAGACCTCAAAGTACAGCGCCCGACGACAGAAGACTGGCAGAAAGTTCTGGCGTTTTTTGATTCAAACCTGAACAGGATTTTTGCAGAACAGCGGAAAGTCGCGAAGGACCGGACCGATCTGCAAGGGAAGATCGAGACGCTGCAAAAACAGATCAATCAGATTTCTCCGCGTGCGCGAAAGTCGGTGAAAAACATCGCGGTCGAGGTTCAGATAACGAAGGGAGGCGAGGTCCGGCTCTTTCCCTCGTACGTCGTTTCCGGGGCGCGGTGGTATCCGCAGTATGATGTGCGGGTTTCGACAGAATCGCAGGACGTCGAACTGAACTACTACGGATTCATCCAGCAGAATACCGGAGAGGATTGGACCGATGCCGACATCTCGTTGTCGACCGCCCGTCCGGATGTCGGCGGAGAGAAGCCGGAGCTGGGTCCCTGGTATCTCAATATTTTTCAACCCCTGCCTCAGCTTCAAAAGAGCCGCATGGGAGCCGCTGTCAGCGAGATCGTCGCCGCGCAAGGGGCCGAAAAGAAAGACGCCGCCAGTGAGCTGGAGGCCGTGGGAACACCGGAGGCCGAGGTGGAGACGCAACCGACCTCGGCGTTGTTTCATATCACTTCCCGCTCGACCGTTCCGTCCGACAACACCGCACACAGGACGACGATCGCGATCGAAAAAATGCATGCCGAGTTCTTTTACTCTTCCACGCCGAAGCTTTCCCCGTATGTCTATCGTAAAGCGGCGATCAAGAACACGAGCCAGGCGCCGTTCCTCGCGGGAAATGCCAATGTCTTTTCCAACGATGACTTCATAGCGAACTCGGCGATGAAAACAACCCTGCCGGATCAATCCTTCGACGTGTATCTCGGCGTCGACCCGGCAGTGAGGATCGAGCGGAAGCTGGTGAACAGGTTCACCGACTATACCGGGACGTTCACGAAGAATGTCAGGGTGACGTACGAATTCAGCTTCACGCTGGAAAACACCAAGAAATCGGGGCTCAACGTTGCCGTGCAGGACCAGCTGCCGGTATCCCAGAACGAAAAGATCACCGTCGAACAGGTCGAGCCGGCAGAGAAGGAATTGCGCCGGGACGACCAGGGATTCTTGAATTGGAATGTCATGTTGAACCCCGGCGAAAAGAAAAACTGGAAACTCAAATTCAACATTGAATACCCGCAAGGGACGACCATCTCAGGACTCGAATAAGATTGCATGAATATTTTTAATGAACTGATCGTTTCACTCCTCCCACTGACCCCCAAACCCGTTGTTGCCCGATTTGCCAGACCCTATATCGCCGGTGAAGAACTTGCCGACGCCATACGGACTGCCAAAGCGCTGAACGCCGGCAAAGCGAAGGCGACCGTCGATGTGCTTGGCGAGGATATCACCACCCGCGAAGAGGCAATTGCCGCGCGGGAAGAATGCAAGCGCGTGCTTGCAGCGATCGCAGACAACGCCATCGACGCGAACCTCTCCGTAAAACTGACGCAGCTCGGGCTGAAGATCGACACGTCATTCTGCCGTGCGAACGTCGAAGAGATCCTTGACGCGGCAAAGGAAAGGAACAATTTTGTCCGCATCGATATGGAGGACCATACTTGCACGGACGACACGCTGGCGGTCTTTCATTCCGTCAAAGAACGGTATGCAAACGTCGGCATCGTCATCCAGGCGTACCTGAAACGGAGCGAGAACGACGTCCGGAAACTTGCCTCCGAACAATGCAAGGTCCGGCTCTGCAAAGGGATCTATAACGAACCGGCCGAGATCGCGTTCAAAAAAAGAGAAGAGATCCAGCAGAATTATCTTCGTCTTCTCAGAATACTGTTTTACGCCCGCTGCTATGTCGGCATTGCGACGCACGATGAACTGCTGATCAACGGAGCAAAGGCGATGATCGGTGAAATGAAATTTTCACCGAATGAATATGAATTTCAGATGCTGCTCGGCGTTCGCAATGAAAAGAGGAATGAGCTGATCCGCGACGGGCACCGGCTCCGCGTCTATACCCCCTACGGGAAGCAGTGGTATGCTTATTCTCTCCGCAGGCTGAGAGAAAACCCGCAAATCGCCGGATATGTCGCAAAAAGCATTTTTCTAGGTGATTCTTAACTCCTGTTTTGTTAACATTCTGCGTCTTCGACTCGAACTTCATCATCTAAAAGGAGATTATCATGGCTGAGACACCATCTACGGGAAGCGGCGGATCGACATTCAGGCCGTATGTTCCGGCAGAAACTACGATGACCGAGTTTTCCATCCGCGCGCTGTTGATCGGCCTTATCATGTGCGTCGTGCTTGGCGCCGCGAACGCGTACCTCGGGTTGAAGGCCGGCATGACCATTGCCGCTACCTATCCGGCCGCAGTGATCGGCATGGCGCTCCTCCGCCTGATGAAGGGTTCGATCCTCGAAGAGAACTTTGCCCGTACCGTCGGCTCCATCGGCGAATCGGTTGCGGCCGGAGCGATCTTCACCATCCCCGCTTTCTTCATCGCCGGAATATGGCCCGACTTTGCGACGGCCGGACATTATCTTGTTTCGACGGTCATCATGTTCGTCGGCGGTGTGCTGGGAATCATGTTCGTCGCGCTGCTCCGCCGTGTGATGGTTGAAGACGTCGAACTTCCGTTTCCCGAATCCGTCGCGGCATCCGAGATCCACAAAGCCGGAAGGAGCGGAGGCACCGGAGCGCAATTTCTTTTCAGCGCCATGGGAATCGGCGCGTTGATCCAATCGGCGGTGCAGTTCAATATTTTTTCCGCCGCGTGGGAAAAATTCGTCGAGTTCTCCAAAGCGACGATCGGGCTGCGCGGGAGCGGGACTGCCACGGCACAAAGCGGCCTTCTTCTCAGCTCGCCAGCGGTGAGCCCGGCATACATCGGCGTCGGCTACATCATCGGTCCGAAGCTTTCTTCGCTGAACTTCAGCGGCGGTTTGCTGGCATGGGGGCTCTTCGTGCCGATCCTGACCTATTTCATCGGACCGACGCTCATGCCTGCTGGCAGCACTCCGACGAGCGAATCGTGGATCGCGCTGGCCGACAACGTCTGGCGGTTCATCGTCAGGCCGATCGCGATCGGAGGAATGCTTGTCAGCGCGGCGTTCACGCTGTTCAGGATGAGAAAAAGCCTCATCACGGGCATCGGCCGTTCGGTCGGCGACGTGAAGAAAGCCGCCACCGGCGAACATGTTCAAAAACGGACCGAGCAAGACTTGAATTTCAAGTGGATCATGTTCGGCATTTTGGCCGCCGCCGTTGCGACATTTTTCATCTACAACTATTTTGCGCAGGATGCCATGGCGGCTCTCGTGGCAACGATCGTCATGATCATCGCCGGATTCTTCTTCGCCGCGGTTTCGGGGTACCTCGTCGGCATTATCGGTTCCAGCAATAATCCGATCAGCGGACTGACGCTGTCCACGCTTCTTGTTGCGGCTCTTCTGATGGTCGCTCTCGGGATGAAAGGAACGGCGGGCGTCGCGGCGGTGCTCGGCGTTGCTGCCGTTGTCTGCGTCTCTGCGGCCGTCGCGGGAGAGATGCTGCAGGATCTGAAAGTCGGGCACATCCTCGGCGGAACGCCGTGGAAAATGCAGGTCGGCGATCTCGCCGGCGTGGCCATCGCGTCGCTCGTCATGTTCGTTCCTCTTGTCGTGTTGCATCAGGGGGATATCAATACGGGCGGAACGGGCTTCGGGGGCAAAGCTTTGCCGGCTCCCCAGGCCAGCCTCATGGCTCTTCTCTCGCAGGGAATTGTCGGCGGACAAATGGCCTGGCCGTTGATCATCGTCGGAATGTTGATGGGACTCGGATTTATTCTGATGCAGGTGAAGAGCCCGATGCTCGTGAGCGTCGGGATGTATCTGCCGCTCGAAACGACCTTCGCGATCTTCATCGGCGGAGTGATCAAAGGAATCGTCGACCGGATGAACGAGAGGAAGAAGCACAACGACGCCCAGAAAGCACGGGTTGAGAATACCGGCGTTCTTATTGCCGCCGGGCTCATCGCCGGCGAGGCTCTCATTGGCCTCTTGTTCGCCGCGCTCGCATTTTTTGAGATCAAATATGCCGACGCGCTGCCGTCCATCTTTTCGTTTCTCCCATTTCCGTTCAGCGTAAGCCTCCTGGTCTTTTTGGCGATCGGCTGGCTGCTTGTTCAGATCCCGCTGCAGAATGCCGGAAGGCCGGAAGATCCGGCTCCGCCGACAGCGGTCTTTTAGCGATGTCGATCCAGGATCGGGAGCGAATAACTTGAAATCCGAGACCGGCCGGCCGCTGAATCTTTTGGACCTGAAGCCGATGCGGAACGCACGGTCGGAGGCGGCCGAGGACGGGCTGGTCACGTTGTTTATTCCGAAATTTCAGAACCGGTGGATGGTCCGCTGGTTCGTTCCGATGCTGGCCAGACCCGAGATCCGGTTAAAACTCGACAAATATGGGAGTTATCTTTGGAATGCCTGCGACGGAACTGCGACGGTCAGCGAGATCGGCAGCCGGATGAGCGGGCATTTCGGCGAAGAGCTCGACCCGCTCTATGAGCGCATCGGCATGTTCATCCGACGACTTGATGAGTCTGGATCGTTGTTGATCGAAGGGCATTCGAAGGATACAATGGTAGCGGAAAAAACCGTTGAACGAGACAAAGGATAACACCCTCGTTGGCGCTTTGTGTGTTTGTGAAAAACTGTACTCTACAATGAAAGGATACGACAATGTCCACCGCAATTGAAGGATTGAAACCGGAGCTGGTGTGGAAATATTTTGCCGAGATCAGCAAAATTCCGCGCGGCTCGAAAAACGAAAAGCAGATTTCCGCGTATGTCGTTCAGACGGCGAAGAACCTGGGCCTTGAAGCGAAGCAGGATAAATTCATGAACGTCGTCGTCAAAAAGCCGGCGTCTCCCGGGCGCGAGAATGTCGCGAGCCTTTGCCTTCAGGGGCATCTCGATATGGTCTGCGAGAAGAACAAAGAGACCGTGCACGATTTTGAGAAGGATCCGATCGAGCTCGTCCGCAAGGGGAATGTCATTATGGCGAACGGAACGACCCTCGGCGCGGACAACGGCATCGCTGTGGCGACGAACCTTGCGATCATGGAAGACAGATCCCTCGTCCATGGCCCTTTAGAGTTTCTCTTTACCATCGACGAAGAAACCGGACTCACCGGCGCGAATAATTTGAAAGCCGGCCAGCTTGAGAGTAAAACATTAATGAACCTCGATTCCGAGGAAGAAGGAGCCTTATACGTCGGCTGCTCGGGGGGGCGAAACACGGTAGGGACATGGAGCGTGAGTTTCAAAAGCGCCCCGGGCGATTCGCTTCCTTTTGCGCTTCATGTCAAGGGTCTCCGGGGAGGGCACTCGGGGTTGGAGATCGACAAAGGGAGGGGCAATTCGATCAAAATTCTCAACCGCGTACTCATCGCTTTGGAGAAGGTTGATGCGCGTCTTTCGTTGATCGAAGGGGGAAATAAAAGCAATGCGATTCCGCGCGAATCCGAAGCGCTGATCTACATCCCCAAGAAGAGCGTCAAGAAAGCCCAGGCGATCGTTGAGCAGTGGAATTCGATCATCAAGGGAGAACTGGCGACGGCTGAACCGGACTTATCGGTGTCGCTGCAAAGCGCGGAAGTCAAGAAGAAAGGAAAGGTCATCAAGAAGAATCAATTGAAGATATTGACGCAAACGATCTCGGCATTGCCGCACGGCGTCGTAAAGATGAGCGCGGATATCCCCGGACTTGTCGAGACTTCCACCAACGTTGCGATCATCCGGACGGAGAAGAACAAGATCGTCGTGACGACGAGCCAGCGAAGCTCCGTTGCCTCCGAGATCGACGAGATCCTCCAAACTGTGGCGGCGGTCTTTGAGCTGGGCGGGGCAAAGGTCGTGCGCGCAGAAGGATATCCCGGATGGAAACCGAACCTCGATTCGCAGATCTTGAAGGTCGCGAAATCGACATACCAGTCTTTGTACGGAAAAGAACCGGAGGTCAAAGCGATCCATGCAGGGCTCGAATGCGGCATCATCGGCGAGAAATTTCCGGGGATGGACATGGTTTCGTTCGGACCGACGCTCGAAGGGGTCCATTCCCCCGATGAAAAAATTTACATCGACACGGTCGAGAGATTCTGGAATTTCCTTCTCGGCATTTTGAAAAATGTACATTGAAAGAAAAACGACAACACAATGGATGAACAACCCTCAACAACTCATTCTTTTTGGCATCCGTCTCAGAGGCCGTACCGTTACGTCGTCCTTTTGACCGTCAGCTTGCTGACGTTCGGGAGCTATTTCGCGTACGACAGCGTCGGGGCGATCGCTCCGACGCTGATCGCCGCCCTGGGAGTCGGGCGCGAAGCCATCGGCCAGATGTACACGCTGTACAGCGTTGCGGCGATTCTCTCCGTCTTTATCGGCGGATTGCTCATCGACAAGATCGGCACACGAAGGGCAAGCCTTCTTTTCTCGCTCCTCGTGACGATCGGCGCCGCCATTGTCGCCGTAGCGCCGAATATCTGGATCCTCAACGGCGGACGATTCATCTTTGGATGGGGCTCCGAATCGCTGGTCGTCGCCCAGAGCGCTATTTTCACACGGTGGTTCAAAGGAAAAGAGCTGGCGTTTTCATTCGGAGTCGGATTGACCGTAAGCCGCCTCGGCACCCTCTTTAGCTTCAACACCGAGGCGCTGATCGCCGAGTATTTCAACAACTATAAAACGGCCCTCTGGGCGGCGGTGGTGTTTTGCGCAATCTCGGTCGGCGCGAATTTACTCTTCATTTTGCTCGATAAAAGGGGGGAGAAAGTCCTCGGACTGAAGGAAGAAGGGGGCGGGGACAAGATCGTGCTTGCCGACGTGAAGAAATTCAACCCTTCGTATTGGTATGTGACGCTCCTTTGCGTGACGTTCTATTCAGCGATCTTTCCGTTCACCGCCCTGTCGACGGATTTTTTCAATTCCAAATGGGGAATCCCGATGACGGCGGGCGCTGAAGGGGGATTTCTCTATCAGGTCTTCTACAACGTCATCCATATGTTCAGCACCGCCGGCGGCACGACGACGATCATCATTTTTGCCTCGATGGTCTTCGCCCCCTTCTTCGGCCAATGGGTCGACCGTTTCGGACGGCGTGCGACAGTGATGGTCATCGGCTCAGTGTTCATGATCCCGGCATTTTTGTCGATGGCATTCACCATGATCCCGCCGGCATTTCCGATGATCATTCTCGGCGGAGCGTTCGTCATGGTTCCGGCCGCAATGTGGCCCTCGATTCCGCTCATCGTCGAGGAGAACCGCGTAGGGACGGCGTTCGGCTTGACGACGATGATCCAGAATTTCGGCCTGGCGCTCTTTCCCTGGTTGAACGGACTTCTGAGGGATTCAACGCAGGCATATACCGCAAGCATGATCATGTTTTCTCTCCTCGGAATTATCGGACTGGTCTTTGCTCTCCTTCTGCGGAAAAGCGAGACCGGGGCAAATGCGCATGGATTGGAAACGATCAAGACGAAATGAAGAATGAAGTGAATGCCATTCCGACGTCGTCGCGCATCACGGCTAAGAAAAAACCGAGTGCCGGCTTTACATTTGTCATCAGGCAATCGCATACGTCATTCAACGGAGACCTGAAAGCGATTTTTCAATTCGTCAATCGTCATTAGAAATTCGACATTACACACAAGGAGATCTCGATGATATCCGATTCAACAAAAGCGATCCTGGCAGGAACGGTCAAGGAATGGAACAAATTCAAGACCGAACAGATCAAACTTTCCCTCGTCGCGAACGACATTGCCGCGATTACCTCCCGAATTATTCTCGAGCAGCTCCAGTTCCTTAAAGCGCAGAACATCGAAGTCCAGTGCGACGGCATCGAGGCGATGGGCGTCCTGAACGTGCCAATCGTCGTCCAGCCGATCATTGAAGCGACCTTTCCCACCTCGAAGGCGAGCGTTCTGCTGAAATGTGCGGGAGCGGCGCGCATGATCATCATCAACCCCAATCTCAGTATCTCCGCGGGGGGCACGCCGATCACCTACGAACAGCTCCAGCGGTCGGTGCCGGAGTCGTTCGCGGCCAACGCGGCGGAATTTGTCCGCGACGCGTTTCTCAACGTTGCACGGACAGGCGGAAAAGAAAGCTAGGCGGAGTGCAGACGCCGCGCCGAGGCCCGGAACGCGATGGGAACATTACTTCATCCGAAACATTTCACCCTTAACGAAGCCCGCACGAAATTGATGGCGATCCTTCCGCTCATCAAAGAAATGGCGGGCCTCAAAAAAGCGCTGAACGAAAAGGGGTTCGACGCCTACCGCCACACGTATTTCGGCGGCACGGGGCCGAACGGCGAACGCTATTATCCGAAAGAGCTCGAGCGTTTGGTCGAGATCGTGAAATTGCTTTCGGACGACGGCATCCAGGTGAAGGGGCTCGACCAGGGGTTGATCGATTTCCCTCATATCCGCGCGAACGGAGAGGAAGTGTACCTCTGCTTTTTGCTCGGCGAAGACGATATTTTGTTCTGGCATATGATCGATGACGGATTTGCCGGCCGCCGTCCGGTTCAAGAGCTCTGAGAAATGCGCAGGCAGAGGCGAAACGATGAGAACAGTCCACACCGAGTCTCCCCGGAAAGCTGCGGTATTCATCAGGCAGGGGGAAATTGTTGCATTTCCGACCGAAACGGTGTACGGGCTCGGTGCGAATGTCTTTGACGAGCAGGCGCTGCGGAAGATCTTCGCCGCCAAGAAACGTCCCGCCGACAACCCGTTCATTGTTCACGTGGCTCGCATTGAAGAGATAGAATTGCTTGCCCGCAGAATCCCCCATTCCGCCGAGAAGTTGATTCAGCGATTTTTTCCCGGGCCGCTGACGGTCATTGTGCCGAAGCAGCGTGCAGTTCCGCGCGCAGCGACGGCCGGCTTATCGACAGTGGGCATCCGCATGCCTCGTCATCCCGTCGCCCATGCATTTTTGAAGGCGTGCGGAGTCCCGGTGGCGGCTCCGTCGGCAAATCTTTCCGGCTCGCCGAGCTCGACGACATGGCGAAGCGTCTCGTTCGACCTGGATGGCCGGATCAGCTGCATCTTAAAAGGGGGACAAACGTCCGTTGGGTTGGAATCGACGGTTGTTGATTGCACGGGCGCAGTTCCCGAGGTCCTTCGTTCCGGTGCAGTGACGCTGGAACAATTGCGGGAAATTATTCCGTCGACGCGGATTGCGATTCCCCGGTCCGCAAAGGCGGCCAAAAGCCCCGGAACGAAATACCGGCACTATTCTCCCCGGGCGCGCGTTATTATCGTGGCAGACGCAGCGGAGATCGGCCCGACAACGAATGCGGCGTTTATCGGCACGGGAGCATTGATCAACGCCCGGCGATTCCGTTTCCACCGGATTCTCCCGAACGTCAATGCCTACGCCCACGAGCTCTTTTATTTTTTCCGCCTCTGCGATGCCGCGGGAGTTTCGAAGATTTACTGCCAGGCGGTCGAACCGTCAGGACTCGGGCTCGCTCTAATGGACAGAATTACGCGCGCCGCACACTAAGTAATTTTCAACCGATGCCATTCCAACTTTCTTCTGATTACAAGCCGGAAGGCGACCAGCCCGAGGCGATACGGCAGCTGACCGAAGGACTGCGCCGCGGCGACAAGTATCAAACGCTCCTTGGCGTCACCGGGAGCGGAAAAACGTTCACAATTTCCAACGTGATCACGCAGGTTAACAAACCCGTGTTGATCATGTCCCATAACAAAACGCTTGCAGCGCAGCTGTATGCGGAGTTCAAGAGCTTCTTTCCAAAAGATCATGTCGAGTTCTTCATTTCCTACTATGATTATTACCAGCCGGAGGCGTACGTGCCGACGACCGACACGTACATCCAAAAAGACTCATCGGTGAACGATGAGATCGACCGCTTGCGGCTGCGGGCGACAAGCGCCCTGCTCAGCGGGGAGCCGAACGTGATCGTGGTGGCGTCGGTCAGCTGCATTTACGGCATCGGCGCGCCCGACGAGTGGATGAAGATGATGGTGGTCGTGAAGAAAGGGGAGCGGATCGAGCGGAACGCGCTGCTGAGGAAGCTTCTCGACATCTACTATGCGCGCAACGATTATGAGTTTTCGCGGGGCACGTTCCGCGTCCGCGGCGATGTCGTCGAAGTGATCCCGGCGTATGAAAACGAAGAAGCGATCCGGATCGAATTTTTCGGCGACGTCATCGAAAAGATTTCGTGCATCGATAAAATGGACGGCTCGATCATCGGCGAGGTCGAGTACGAGGTGATCTATCCGGCCAAGCAGTTCGTCACGACGCGCGAATCGCTGGAACGGGGGATCAAGGCCATCGAGATCGAGATGCACGAGTGTCTCGAGGAAATGCGCTCGCAGAATCTGCTGCTGGAAGCCCAGCGGCTGGAGCAGCGGACCCGCTTCGACATTGAAATGATGCGGGAGGTCGGCTATTGCAGCGGCATCGAGAATTATTCGCGCCACCTCGCGGGGCGCCCCCCGGGTTCCCGGCCGTACTGCCTGTTCGACTATTTTCCGAAGGATTTTCTGCTGGTGATCGACGAATCTCACGTCACCGTCCCGCAGATCGGCGGCATGTATTTCGGCGACCGGTCGCGGAAAGAGACCCTGGTGAAGTACGGATTCCGCCTTCCGTCGGCGCTCGATAACCGCCCTCTCAAGTTCGACGAATGGGAACAGATGGTCAACCAGGTGATCTTTGTCAGCGCCACGCCGGGGCCGTATGAAATGGAAAAATGCAAGGGGGCGTTCGTCGAGCAGGTGATCCGTCCGACCGGGCTCGTCGATCCCGAAGTGGAGATCCGGCCGGTTAAAAATCAGATCGACGACCTTACCGCCGAGATCCGGAAGCGGGCGGCGGCAAAAGAAAGGATCCTCGTGACGACGCTGACCAAACGAATGGCCGAAGACCTGACAGAATACCTCGCCGATATCGGCATCCGTGTCGAATACATCCACTCCGAGATCGATGCCCTTCAGCGTGTTGAGATCCTGCGCAACCTTCGGCTGGGGAATTTCGACGTCCTTATCGGCGTCAATTTGCTCCGCGAAGGATTGGACCTTCCGGAAGTCTCAATGGTCGCGATTTTGGATGCCGATAAGGAAGGGTTTCTCCGCTCGGAGCGTTCATTGATTCAAACGGCCGGCAGAACCGCGCGGAATGTCAACGGCAAAGTGGTGATGTACGCCGACAAGATCACCGATTCGATGAAGCGGATGATCGGCGAAACGGAACGCCGGCGTGAAAAACAGATCAGCTTCAACAAGGAACATCATATCACTCCCAAAACGATCTATAAGTCGTACGATGAAGTGATGGCATCGACGGCGGTGGCGGATGTGAAATCGGCTCGCGATGCCCGGAAGGAACGCGAAACGCTTCCGCTCGTCGCGGATTCCATCGTGAAATATCTTACGCCCGACCAGAAAGCCGATTTGCTGGAGGAATTGAAAAAAGAGATGGCAAAGGCATCGCAGGACCTGGAATTCGAACGAGCCGCACAGCTGCGCGACGAAATCCGACGGTTGTCGGAGGGGAAAAAATAATTGGCGCCGCGAGGACACCAAGGCACGAAATACTCGCCGAGCTAGGGTAACTATCGTCTCTCTCGCAGAGTCTTGGCGCCTTTGCGGTAAAAGAAAGCAGGATGGTATGGGGGGAACATCATTCCGTGCGCTGCTTCGTGCAATCGGAGCGCCCGCAAAAGAATTTATTTTCCCGCCGCTGTGTTTCTCATGCAATGCCCGCCTCGCCGAAACCGAATCGCGGATATGCAGCGCCTGCTGGCGTTCGATCGAACGCGTCGGCCCGGAGGACGAGACCGTCCAGGTTCTCCGCGAGCGTTTCTCCGCAGAAGGCTCAGTCGACGATTTCATCTCATGCTATTATTTCGAAGAGCAAGGCGTTTTCCAGCAGCTCGTGCATTCGTTGAAATATAATGCCGTGACCCGGTTCGGCGCTGAGCTCGGCAGCCATCTCGGAAAAGCGATCCAGGAACATCTCGATGAATCTTCGATAGATGGGATCATTGCCGTACCTCTTCACAAGTTGAAACAGAGAGAGCGCGGCTATAACCAAAGCGAGTTCATCTGCAAAGGGATCTCCCAGACGATCGGCAGGCCGGTCATGCTTTCGCTGGTAACAAGGTCGAAGTATACTGTCTCGCAGACACACCTCACCGCCGAAGAACGAAAGCAAAATGTCGGCGGAGCTTTCACCATCCATCCCCGGAAAAAAGGATGGATAAGCGGGAAAACCTTGATGGTCGTGGACGACGTTATCACGACCGGTTCTACGATTCAAGCAATGGCAAAATTGTTGAAAGAGGCAGGAGCCGCGAAAATCATCGCTGCTTCCGCAGGGCTGGCAAAGCTGGAGAAAAATCACGACGCATGACGACAGTCAACACATTTTGAGCAACCAATGCAAAGATTACGAGGTGTCGCAACTCCTTGATTTATAAGCGCATTAAAGCATATATTTGAATTAATGAAATCAGCATGCTCAATGGTCATCAGCCTTTCCCTGCTCCTTTGCGCTTGTTCCGACGCGCCGAGGGACAATCCGCTTGATCCTCAGTCGCCCCGGTACCAGGGGAATGCGATGGTGGGCGGAAACGTGTATGTGCTTGACCAAAACTCTCCGGTCGGTCAGGCGAGAGTGACATGTGTTGAAAACGGCCTTTCCGTCCTTACCGATTCGAACGGCGTTTTCCAGTTCACCAAGATCGATGTCGGTTCGCTGACGTTCGTCTGCACGAAAACAGGCTTTGCCCCCGACACTTCGAAGATCGTCCTTCAAGCGGGATCGCCGCAACAAATTTCTTTCGGTCTCAACGGTTATCCGTACATCGTTTCCCAACGCATCCTGACCAGGAAGATCGACCAGTACTACCCAAGTCCTCAATATTTTGTCGACGTCTCCGCTTCCGTTTCGGACCCGAACGGAATTGAAGACGTCGATTCGGTCTGGTTTGTCGTGGACTCGACACGATTTGTCATGGTCTATTCCCCGACAACAAACATGTTCCAGACGACGATCTATAAATACAGTTTCCCGACCAACACAATTCAATGGCTTGTCGGAAAACCGCTGACGATCGAATCGACGGACCGTTCCCGCGCGCTCGGGGTCGGCAGCCCGTTCTACGTAACGCGTATCATCGAAGACGAGGCAACGCCGGTCTATCCGTCGTCGCTGAACAATGATACGACCGGATCGCTGCCGATGCTCAAGTGGACACCCCCGAATGTGACGTACAATTTTTCATATACACTTGTCATCTCTCTTGTGAACTCGGGAACGGAACAGGTGTGGTGGACGTACAGCGGTTATGGCTCCATCTACCAGCAATTGCAGTTCCCGAGCGACAGCACCACGCAGCCGCTGCAGGCGGGGAATTATGTGTGGACGATCGCCGTGGTGGACGACTTTGGCAACTATAGCCGTTCAAAAGAATCATCGTTTGTGGTGAAATAGCGTGTCAAAAGAGCCGAAAAATAATTTTGAAGCGCTCTGCGAGATCACGAAGAGCATCAACTCGATCCTTGAGCCTGTTGCGCTGCTCGAGAAAATACTCGAGGCAGCGACGGCTCATCTGAACGCCGAACGCGGATCCATCCTTCTGGTCGATGAAAAGAACGAGCGCGGTTTTTCGGCCGTTGCGGCGAAGAATTTCGGGTCGAAGGATTCCAGCGATGAGTTTGCAGCCTCATCGTCGGTCATTCAACAGGTGTTTTCATCCGGAAATCCGGTGCTCACCTTCGATGCCCTCAGCGACGAACGGTTCGAATCGTCGAGGAGTATCGCCGCGCAAAAGATCCTCTCAATCATCTGCATCCCCTTAAGGGCGGGCGAGAAGGTAACGGGAGTGATCTATCTGGACAGCAGCGTTTCGCGCAAAGCCTTTACCGATGAGTCGCTTAAATTTCTTAGTGTCTTCGGACACCTTGCGGCCATTGCGATCGAAAACGCGCAACGGTATGCGTCGCTGCGGGATGAAAACGAACGCCTTCGCAGCGAAGTCGATTCTGCCCGCCTGTTCACGTCGATGGTCGGCAAAAGCGAGGCCTGGAAGCGCGTTCTCGCCATCACCAAGCGCGTTCTCGATGTCGATGCGGCCGTGCTCATCACAGGAGAGAGCGGAACCGGCAAGGAGCTTATTGCGCGCGCCGTTCACGACGGCGGATTGCGCAGCGGCAAGCCGTTTGTGACGGTGAACTGTTCTGCGATCCCCGAACAATTGTTGGAAAGCGAATTATTCGGCTACGTGAAAGGGGCATTCACCGGCGCCTCGTCCGACAAGAAAGGGCTGGTCGAAGTGGCCGAGGGGGGGACGTTATTTCTTGACGAAGTTGCCGATCTTCCGCTGCAGCTTCAGCCGAAAATTCTCCGCCTTCTTCAGGAAAAGGAATACCGTCGCGTCGGCGATACGAAAAATCGGACGGCGAACATACGCATTATTGCCGCAACCAACCGCGATATGCTTGAGGAGGTCAAAGGGGGACGATTGCGCGAGGACCTGTACTTCCGGCTCAATGTCGTGCGGATCCATCTTCCCCCCCTTCGCGAAAGAAAGGAAGATATTCCGCTCCTTGCGTCGCATTTTGTACGCCGGGCAGCAGAGGCCTACAAGCGCCCTGTCGAGAACATTCATCCCGACGCCATGCAGTTGCTGCTGGCGAATCAATGGTCGGGGAATGTTCGGGAATTTCAAAATGTCATCGAGCGCGCCGTCGTGCTGTGCAGCGGCAGCCAGTTGAAAAAGGAAGATTTCATGTTCGATGCCGCGGACCGGGGAGCAATGACACGCAGCGCGGCGACGCTGGCTGATTTCGAACGCCAGATCATCGAAGCGACGCTCGCCGAAATGGGGGGGAACAGGACACGGACAGCAGAAAAACTCGGCGTCTCCCTCCGATGGCTGCAATACCGGCTGAAAAAATGGAGCGGTGAATAAATGCCGTTTACGATTGAAGCGACGGTGAGCGAAAGCAGTACCACGCGGGTCTTTCGGGCGTTCGATGAGACCCTTCACAGACGCGTCTTGCTCAAGGTCTTGCACAGGCATTTGGCGCACGACGAACAACTGCGGGAACGGTTCGTGCGCGAAGCAAGGGCGTGCGCCGCACTCCGGTCGGAACATATCGTCCAGGTGTACGACCTCACGGAAGTCGAAGGGGCGCCGGCCATCGTGATGGAGTTCGTCGACGGGAGATCGCTGAAGGAACTGATCGAAGAGGGATCAGAACGGACGTTTGCGCTTGCGTCGAAAACAGCCCTTCATGTTCTTCGCGGTCTCAGCGTTGCCCATGCACAGGGCATTATCCACCGCGACATCAAACCCGGCAATATCATGGTAGCGACGAACGGGACGATCAAGGTGAGCGATTTCGGCCTCGCCCGTCTCGCCGTTTCTTCCACGATGACGACTGAAGGGATCTTGGTCGGAACCCCGGCCTATCTTGCGCCAGAGCAGATCCGCGGCGAGCAGCCGGATGCCCGTGCGGACCTGTTCTCCCTCGGCGCGACGGTGATTGAAGTGCTTTGCGGGGAGCGGTTATTCGAAGGGACGACGTACGCGGAATGTCTGAACAAAGTCAGCTCATTCAGAATAGAGATGCTCGATCGGTTTGCTCAAATTTCTTCCGCCGAATTTATTTCCTTTGTAAAGCGGCTGATGCATCCCGACAAAGAGCAGCGGTTCAGGTCGGCGGGAGAAGCCCTGGCGGCGTTTCATGATGATCGTTCAAGCGTTCGTCCTCCTTCCAACCCTGTTCGGCGGCCGAAATGGTTCCTTCAGCCAGTTCCGGTCCTTGCAGCTCTGGTTGTTGCGGCGGCCGTTCTCTACGGAATCAATGGGATCAATTCCTTCTCGCGCAATCCGTCCCCCGCTTCCCGTACACAACATGACAGCTCAATTGCAGCAAATATCGATGCGGCAAAGAGGTCGACGCCAGCGACGAATCCTGCAATAACGCCTTCCGCCGGAACAACCGCCCCGCGAAAAGAAAGAACATCAACGGAAGATCAATCCATAAGACCTTTGGCGAATGCGGCGAGCAGGAACGTTGACTCGGGATCGGTCTCCATTACGAGCACGCCGTGGGCTAAAGTGTACATCGACAGTGAATTCATCGGCGAAACCCCTTTTGATAAACCGGTGACCCTGTCGGCCGGTTCTCATACCGTTGTCTTTACCCATCCTTCATTTGAGCCGGTCATCAAAGCCGTGACCGTCAGCGGGAAAACAGCGCTTCGCCTCGATTGCGATTTTCTGACGAGCGCGGGATTCCTGAGCTGCACAGCGACGCCGTGGGCCGATGTCTACATCGATGATGTCTACCGCGATACAACTCCGCTGACGAAGGCGATCGTCCTTTCTTCCGGAAAACATGAGATTCGTTTTCATAACCCTGCGTTCAATGATATCCACAGAGAAGTAACCATTGCCGCGCACGATACGCTCCGTCTTTCGGTCTCATTCCCATTATGAAGAAGCTCGTCCGTATTTTCTTGTTTTCTTTTTTCATCGCCGCCCCGGTTCTTTCGCAGCCGAAGAGCGTCGATTCGACGCTCGCCCTCATTGAATCGATGTTCGAGTCGGGCGCATATATGAATGTTGAAGTGGAAGCGCGCCGCTGCGCCGAACAGGCCGGAATCTCCGATTCCATTCGCTGCCTTGCTGAAAAATGGATCGCCTTTTCGCTTGTCGCCCAGGGGAAACCGGCGCTGGCGTTGGATCATTTCAACGTCATCCTGACCCTTGATCCTCAATTCGAGCTCGACCCGGTTCTGACATCGCCGAAGATCCTAGCCGTTTTTGATGAAGCGAGAAACCGGTTGAATGAGCGGAAGAAACTCTCGCCGGACACTGCCGCGGTCCTTCATCCGGACCGCGCTCCTGAAGTTTCATTCCGAACGATCGTTTTTCCCGGATGGGAACAGCTCCACCAAAATCGGACAACATCGGGCTACCTTTTCCTTGGAGGAGGAATTGCCGCTCTCGGCGGGGGGATTGTATGCGAATCACTTCGCAGTTCGGCCCGCAGCGATTATCTTTCTGCAACAACACCGTCAGCGATCCAATCAAAATATTCAACCTACAATAATTATTACAAAGCCGGGCAATATGCGTTTGGAGCCTTTGCGCTCATCTATATTGCTTCCGAAATCGATGCTCTCACCGGGACACGTTCCATTTCTCTTTCATTGGCCCCGAAAAGTTCTTTAAACTCTTCCGCAAGCCTAGCCCTCAACATCAGCTTCTAGTCTGCAATCTGTGCGTTTGGGTATGCAGGTTTTGCATGCCGATCGATCTGTAATCCTCCTATTTGGCCAAAAAATGGGGAATAAATGATGGCATTCCAGTTGCACGACATTCCCACACAAGAATGCATTGTTTTCCCCGAATTGGCATGAAAAGAAAATCAACAATCCCGACCCCATCACTAAATATTTACAGGAGTCAGTATGTTAAAGCGCTACAGTGTTTTGACGATTGCGATGGTCATCATCGCGGCAGTTTTTGTTCAGGTTGCTGATTCGCAGTTGGGGCCGCCCCCCCCTCCAAGTCCGTTCCATTTCGATTCACAACCTCCTTTGACAGGTCAGGTTGGCATCCCATATCTTTACACTGTTCATCTTGACGTGAAAGACTCGACCGCCGTCGTGCGCTACAGGGCGGATCGCATGGACCCGGCAGACCTTACCGTCGATTCAGCAACGGGTGTTGTCCGTTGGACTCCGACCGCGAGAGGCTGGTATCCCATCTCATTGGTCGCGGTGGTCCGCTTCACCACGCACGCGCTGGCGATCGCTGTTGAACAGAATTTTGTGGTCGCCGTCGCCGGCGGCAACGGGATAGTCCAGGGAAAAGTTACGGACACATTGAATGCCGGCATTCCCAATGTTGCGATCGAAGTCCTGCAGGCAGCCAATCCGACCGCGGCCCTCCCCGGCTGCTATGCTTACAGAGCCAGGACGGACAGCAACGGCAACTATCGGATCGACAGAATCGATCCGGGAACCTATAAGCTGCACGCAATTTCTTCATCACCCCAGTACGAGAGCCAGTGGTATGACGGTAAAACGTCCGCTGCGACGGCCGACAGGATCACCATCGCCGATAGCCCCGCGGTGACGATGGTGAATTTTACCCTGACCGGCGGTCCGGCGAGAAAGATAAAGATCACCGCTTCGGGGGTTGTCACCGATTCGGCGCTCCTCGCCATCCGGAATACGCACGTGTTTTTTGTTCGGGCCGGGTTCGCGCTCAACAGCAACATGAGCATCGACGATTTCCGGCAATATTTTGATTTAGAAGGGATGAGAGACGACTTTCGACTGGAGGGGAACTCGGCAGAAGTGTATCAGACAAAAGCAGATTCACTCGGCCGCTATTCGCTCACGATTCCCGCAGGAGCGTACATCGCATTGGCCTCTGCTCCAGGATACGGCACGGTCTTTTATCCCGGACAGACGGACATTCTCGCCGCGACGACGTTGGTGCTGCAGAAAGACAGCGCTGGAATCAATTTTGTGCTGCCGCAGTTGGCGTCGATCGCAACGGGAACGATTTCTGGCAGCGTTCTTGACTCTTCGCTGAATGTCGGAGTGGCAGCCCGCATCATTGCGACGCGCGACCGATGGCTAACGGTCGACAAATTCAAAGAGCCGCGGTCGTATGTTGTCGACACGGATTCCCTCGGGAATTTTACGATCAACAATCTCTTGCCCGGTTCGTACTTTGTTCTTGCCGTTCCTCTTGGGAGTTACGCTCCGGCGTTCTATTCAGAGGATACTCTGACCACGCGATGGAAGAAAGCCACAAGGGTAGCGATCGACCAGAATGCCGTCGACGGTATTTACATTTATGTTCATCAGATTCCGGCGCTCATGAACGGGTTCGCCGACATTACAGGAACGCTCAGCCTGACGTCGGGCACAGCTCCGACGATGGCGGGGGCTATTGTTTACGCTGTGAAGAATAACACGGTTGCCGGGTTCGCGGTCACCGACGAGTCCGGGAACTATGACATCGCCGGTCTTGCGCCCGGATCCTACTCGGTGAACGCCGACTGGACCGGGTACACCGATAACGGCGGCGCATCGGGGAACGCTTCCGTGTCGTACGATGCTTCGGGGAATCCGGTGAACGCTTCGCTGCCGCTCTCAGTCAGTTCTGTGACGCTGGTGAGCGGGACTTCTTCTGTTCAGCCGGTGCAATACGCGCTCGAGCAGAATTACCCGAACCCGTTCAACCCGTCGACAACAATTCGCTACACGCTCCCCGTATCGGGAAAGGTGGTCGTGAGGGTGTTCAATATTCTTGGCCAGGCGGTTGCCACACTGGTCGACGGCGAACAGAACGCGGGAACGTACGAGGTCTCGTTCAACGCCTCATCGCTTGCCAGCGGCGTCTACTTTTACAGGATCCAGAGCGGGACGTTTGAAGCAGTGAAGAAAATGATGCTGCTGAAGTAAGTCGCTTCCTCAACGTAAGAAAATGGGCTAAACCTCTTTATGCCAGGCGGTGTCAAAAACAAGTCACCGCTTGGCGAAGGGGAGCACCGCGGTTAAAATTCATCGCACAAACATTGCCGCCTGATCATGCCGATGCTCCATCAACGATGAGCTGAACGGGACAGCGCAGCAGCGATCGGCGGCTGGAGAGGAGAGAGAGTGGAGAGAATTAGGTACGGATTGAGTGTTGCAGCTTTTACCGTGTTGCTCGTTGCAGACCTTGTTGCACAGGAACAAAGCAGTTCCACTATAGAATACATCTCGCCGGTTCCCGGATCGTCAATGCACATGCCCCAAACAACGATCGCCGTCAGAACGATGGGCAATATTGATCCATCTAGCCTTTCATCGAGCGGAATCATTACCGTGACAGGCGCCGTCAGCGGAATTCATGACGGAAAGCTCGTTCTTTCGGATGACGGGAGGACCGTAATATTTGCCCCGGCGATTCCGTTCACGGAGGGGGAAGCTGTCACCGTGAACCTGAATGCGGGATTGCGTGTGACGGACGGAAGCGGAGTCCTGCCGACACAGTTTACATTTATGATTACGCCGAAAGTGCTTCCGCCGTCACTCCAAAAAATGCGTTTGGAAGGGGAAGGAGCACTGCCGGCAGGGACGCATCGATCATCGGCCAGCCATCCGTTGGCTGCGAACGACTCATCGGTTCATTCGACCTTGCCCGCATTTACGATCACGACCGACAGCACCACGTCACCGGGGAATATTTTTTTGAGCAGTTTTGCCTGGACCCAGAGTGTCACTGCGACGCCGTATCTCATGATCCTGGAAAATTCGGGCACTCCATATTTCTACCAACAACCGGTTTCGACGCCGATCGATTTTGTCATCCAGCCGAACGGACATCTGACTTATTTCGACGAAGGTCCGTGGTTGTTTTATGAATTGGACTCGACTTATTCGATTGTTAACAGCTATGGAGTCGGGAACGGATACGTCACTGACGTGCACGAGCTCCGCCTTTTGCCAAACGGCCATGCGCTTTTGCTCGGCGATGACGATGAATATGTTGACATGTCAAAGATCGTTGCGAACGGAAACACATCAGCGAAGGTAATAGGGATTATTCTTCAGGAACTTGACAAGGCGAAGAATGTCGTTTTTCAATGGCGAAGCTGGGATCATTTTAAGATCACTGACGCCACGCACGAAGACCTGACGGCGGCGACGGTCGATTACGTTCACAGCAATGCCATCGAGCTGGATGCCGACAGCAACATCATCCTCTCTTCACGCCACCTGGATGAGATCACGAAAATCGACCGGTCGACCGGAAATATCATTTGGAGAATGGGAGGGAAGAACAATCAGTTTACGTTTGTCAACGATACGATCGGGTACTCCCACCAGCACGCCATTCGCCGGATCGCGAACGGAGATTTTACGATGTTTGACAACGGAAATTTCCACAACCCGCCGTTTTCGCGCGCTCTCGAGTATCAAGTCGACCAAGTGCACAAAATTGCGACGCTCGTCTGGCAATACCGGAACAATCCCGATTACGTGAGCGGTGCGATGGGGTATGTGCAGCGTCTCCCGAACGGAAATACGTTCATCGGATGGGGGGACTGCAATGTTGCGGTGACTGAAGTGACGAGCAATGGGACCAAGGTCTATGAGATGAGCCTGCCCGACCAAATCGTCAGCTACCGTGCCTACAGGCTCCAGTGGAATGTCGGAGGCACAACTTCGGGAGTTGTCAATAATGCGATCGCCCGGACTCCGCAGACGATGACGCTGAACGAAAATTATCCTAACCCGTTCAATCCGAGCACGATAATTTCCTTCAGCCTTCCGGCGACGGGGGTCGCGACATTACGAGTCTACAACATTCTCGGGCAGCGCGTCGCAACGCTCGTCGACGGCGTGGTCCGGGGAGGGGTCGAACAGAGTGTAACGTTTAACGCTTCCTCGCTCCCAAGCGGTATTTATTATTACCGTCTCGAAAGCGCGCAAAGATCCGAAACAAAGAAAATGGTGCTGCTCAAATAAGCGACTGCGCAGGAGGGTCTTATGGATAAGAAAATACTTTCCTTGTTGTCTTTGGCGGCGATGATCGGGGCCGTCGAGTTTCAGGGGTGCACGGAATCGACGCACCCACATTATTATTCGGGCCAATCCGCCGGCGATCAGAGTTCGGTGACCAGTTCCATTGTCATCGACGAGGTTTCTGCTGCGCATCTCGCCGGCGTTCCCGTCGACAGCAGCGACGGTATCTTTTCGATCGGCTGGAATCCTTTTGTAGGACCGGTTGATCAGGACTCGGAGAGGTCCGGCGACGCGTCGGCCGTTGTTTTCGATACGCTTTCGGCCAAACCCCGCTATTGGCATGGAGCGGAGGATATCGGCGCAGTGTTTCTCGATTATTCGGGCCGGCAGATTGAATTGCAGAGATTTCAGCACTTCTTCGGAGGGGCGATCTATTCCTTGTTCCCTCATTTGTTTGGCAGTCAGGGGCAGGGAGTGGAGTTTGTTCCAAATACAAGCTATGAATTTGATGTGACGGGTTCATCGTCCTTTCCTGCAACGAAAGTGTCGATCACCTCGCCTGCCGCCCTCATCAATCTTACCGGTCTTGCGAACGGGCAACAGGTCATGCCGGACAGCGACCTTGCCCTCACGTGGTCGGGGGGAAACCCTGTGGCCGGCGTTCTCATTCGGGTCACGCCGATGATCGACGTCGGTCCGGACGGTTCAGGTTTCCGCATGAGGAACGGGGGCGTGCCCCCCGGAATTCACGAAGAGGCCGACGGGTTCGAAGGAATCGATACCGGCTATTCGATACTCCTGGCAAGCAATTCGGGGAAGGGCGTAATCCCGGCTTCAGTGCTTCAGAATTACTATAATTATACGGCGGACCTTTCGGTGACGGTATCGGAATTCAGTACAACGGAGTTCACGCAAGACAGCCGAAAATATCTGGTCGTGATGCGCGACGGCGACCGCCGTTTTGTTGTCATCAAGTAGTAAAAGAACCAGGCGTCGAAGGCCGGCAATTTGTAAAATGCAAGTGCGGTTTCTTCACTGCTGATGGAAGAGGTTGTTCCGGACGTGATGGTCCTGCAGTGAAAAGCGCGCATGGACAAATGGGCGAACCCGTTTTTGGGCAAGCCCTTTTTGTTTCTTCCCTCGATGATCAAACTTTTCTTGATCTGATGAATCTAAGAGGTGTGATAACCGAGGCGGGTTGAATCTACATTCCATAAATTAGCAGGAGATATCATGAGAGGATTTTTCACAGGGAGCATTGTTTTGACATTCATGTGCCTGATTGTTCGGCAGCCGGGTGTGGCACAAAACGAAACAGTGACAACGACGTCTACGCCGGCCGCGGCAGGACTCGACTTGCAGGCCGTTACGGAAATTGTCAAGGAGAGCAAAAACGCGGCGGAGATCGAACAAAAGCTGAATGCGCCGGGGGGAGTCAATAACCTCGATGTCAACGGGGACGGCACGGTCGATTACATCCGGGTGACCGAATACGGAAAAGGGAACATGCGCGGATTTTCCCTGACGGTGATGGACAGTACCGGAGCCGAGCATGAAATTGCAACGGTAGAAATAGAGCGGGGATATCAGTCGGCAAACGTTATTGTTTCCGGCGCGCCGGAGTATTACGGTCCGGGAGCTTATTATACCGGCGTCTGGGCTCCCGCGGATGTTGTCCTCTGGGTCTATTTGTGGCACCCTCACCGGTGGTACTACAGTCCATACCATTACGGATACTATCCGGCGTATTATCGTCCTTACCGCCCTGTTCCCTATACCGCCTATAGAAGCGGAGTCACGGTGGTGGTACGCGCATCGGTCATTCATCGAGCGCCGTATCCCAGGAATTACCGGTCCCGTTCGCCGTTTGCCCGGAGAGCCCTTCGCTCAGGGCATAGGGAGAGGATTCGGTCGAACAATGCGCGGCGGGAGAGGTCTGAGCGCCCGCGGAAGCGCGAACGAGAATAGCGGCAATCCGCCAAGCGACTAAAAAAGCCCTTCATCGGAACCTCCCGATGAAGGGCTTTGTCATTTGATCGGCTCGCTGAGACCGGCGCCGCTTTTAGGTGTGACGTTTGCTCCAGTACTCCCGCTCGGCATCCTTCTCCGCGGTAGTCAACCCTGCAGGGGCGGGAATCTTCAGATGTTCACCGACGCGAATAATATCGGGGTCTTTGATCTGATCCCTGTTCGCCTGCCAGATCTTCGGCCAGAGGAACGGGTTGTCGTAGATCTTTTTCTTTTTGGAAATATTCCAGAGACAGTCGCGGTATTTTGACCATGAACGGACAACGTAGTGTTCTTCCGATTCGGCGGCCGATTTTGCGCTTGCGATCGTGGCCCGCAAGTTGTCGATCTTGTTCTGAATATTTTGCAGCCGCAGATAATAACGCTCGGCGGCGGCTATCCGTTCTTTCATAAGCCGGTCTTTGATGCTTTGCAAAGTATCCACTTCGAACCTTCGGACATAAAGGTCCTGGTTCGAAAGGGGAAGGAGTGCTGCGACACGGTGTTCGAGGTCCTGAAGGTTTTGTTCGAACTCTTTCCGTTCGGCGTCGCTTGCTCCGGTCAACGCGAGCGTTTCGTTCCTGACCGATTGAATTTGTTTATCAAGGCTGGCGAGTGTGGAACGAAGATCGTCCACCTCTTTTGTCAATTTCGCGAGCTGATTCTTCAAATTGTCGCGCTGGGAGGTGTATTCGGTTAATTGTCTCTGCCATTCTTCTTTCGAGAGTTTCTCGTCCGCCTGCGTAACGGCTGCGGCGCAAAGAAGGAGGGCACAGAGAGAGAAAATTCTATAATTCATGGTACTCTCCTTGTCGAATGTGGTTTGATTCATTGATGGCTGTTAAGCCGTTCCCGCGTCAACTTCTGGTTGTTTTCAGCGGTTGCAAGTTCATCCTTCTTTTGCTTGATCTGCGTTTCGAGCGTTTCCTTTTCGGCTTCTTTCGCCGCGACCTCCTTTTTCAACGATTCTACTTCCGTTTTCAGCTGGTCGAGCTGTGCCAGGTCGTCGGAGCTCGGTCCGCTGCTGCAGCCGGGCAGCATTGCTGCCGCGCCCGCCAGAAAAACAACGAACGAAATGTTTCGGAGTATTTTCATAATCAGTTCCTCAGGATTAATATGAATAATCATTGCGGCCGAACATTACTTCCGTCAGCCGTCATGAATGGTAAGTGAAAATTATTCTAAGACTATGAAAGGGGAGGTGCTCGAAGGAGGCTTTGGGGGAGGATATGTCCGGGCGTCGGCGGGACATCTGCCGGGATTTCAATGGTCTGTTTTGGAACGGCGGCGCTCACCCACGGTTCGGCCGCGGTCAGCAGATGGTCGGTAGAAAATTGTTCCGACGAGGTGATATGTTTGTGCGATGTCCAATAAGGACGTTCATCAAGGTTGATGCTTCGTTCGTTGTGCAGCGACCGGGAATCGTCTAGCTTAAGAAAGAACGATTGTCCCAGAAGGTTCATCGGACTGAGATTGCCAGTCCCCAGGTAGGCAAAGAGAATAGCCGCGACCGCAAACCGATCGAATGTGGAATTTTTCATGATGAGAGTAGGGTTGGCCAAATCAATCCGGCCACTATGTTAGACGTGGCCGGTCAGCGTTTCGTTTAATAGAGGTATTCAGTTTTTACCATTTTCAGTAAATTCGTTTCAAGGCGGCTTCGGCAAAGGCGCCTGAATTCAGCAATTTGCTTGATTCCATCCAGTCAACTCGGTAATTTTCCGTTCACCTAACCTGGCACATCTGACTATGAATGCCGACAAATTCCACAAGATTCTCCATAGGCATGCTACTATTCCGAACATTTCGGCGATCTGTTTTTTGTTATTGATTCTGATTTCATCGGGGCGTTACGGGTTCTACGGCGATGAGCTTTATTATTTTGCGTGCAGCAAACATCTCGATTTCGGGTACGTCGACCACCCTCCGCTCGTCGCGGTTCTCACCTTCATAGCGGCAAAACTATTCGGCGAATCAGTGTTCAGTCTTAGACTGATGTCGGGACTTGCCGGAGCTTTGACCGTTGTGTTCTCGGCAAAGATCGCTGAGGTCCTTGGAGGGGGGCAACTATCAAAATCTCTTGCCGCGCTCTCGATCTGTTTTGCAACGGCCTTCCCGGCGATCAGCAGTTTCTTTTCAATGAATCCCGTCGACATCATGTTCGTGACGCTTTTCATCCACCTCTTCCTGAAAACTCTTGCCAGACCTTCTCCGTTGCGGTGGTGTGCTCTCGGCGCATTGTTAGGCGCAGGGCTCTTAAATAAATACACTTTTCTGGTTCTTGCATTTTCGATTCTGGCATCCCTCATTATTACCAGACGATGGGATGTTTTGAGATCGCCATGGCTGTACACCACCGGTGCAATAGGATCGGTGATGTTTATCCCTCATGTCGTTTGGCAAATGACCCACGGATGGCCGACGCTGGAGTTTATGTACAACGCAGCGGAGTTCAAAAATCTCTCTCTCACTCCGTTGGCATTTTTATCTCAATTGACGATCAGCCTTAACCCCTTCACGCTTCCGTTGTGGCTGTCGGGATTGATCTATCTTATTGTCAGAAAAGAGGCCGAGGAGTTCCGCTTTCTCGGTTGGACAGCGGTGATCTTCATGTCCGTCTATTTAATACAGAACTCGAAAATTTATTATGTCTTCCCGATTTTTCCTCTCCTCTTGAGCGCCGGCGCCGTTGCCGTTGAACGCTTCTCGGTGAACTATCACGTCTCGTGGCCGAAATGGGTGATCGGGTCGTCAATAATTATTTCTGGAACGATCCTCATGCCATTGGCGGTCCCGATGCTGCCGGTTCCGCAATTTGTCTCTTACTCAAAGAGCCTTGGCTTTTGGAATCTGATCAGGATGGAAAAAGGGGAAGAGGATGCCTTGCCGATCCATTTTGTCTACCGGATAGGCTGGGAGGAATTGGTGGACTCAGTGGCAAGAACATACGGGACACTGTCAGAAGATGAAAAGAAACAATGCGCGATCCTCGCTTCTTGGTACGGGCCGGCGGGGGCGATAGACCATTTCGGTCCGCCCCTCGGATTGCCGGATGCTATTTGTCCGAGGAATAATTATTGGCTGTGGGGACCGCGGCATTATTCCGGAACTATCGTGCTTGCCGTCGGATACGATGCGGAGTATTTACGGCAATTTTTTGGAAGTGTTCTGTTTGTTGCTGATATCAAAAACCCTTACGGTTATGACTATGCACTCTGCATATGCCGTCAGCCGAAAATCCCATTCGATCAAATGTGGCTGCGGTTAAAACGGTTCATCTGATCAGCCTTTGTCACCACGGCTTCCGCTCATTCATTCCTTTCTGAATGGCGCGCTTCACCGCCAGAATGTCGACGCTTCCCACTTCGCGGTAAATGACTTTTCCTTCCGGATCGAGAAGCACGGTATAGGGAACCGCCCCTTCCCACTGCGGGTCGAATGCATTCATCAACGAATCCCTTTCTGAGGAAGCAAAAATGAGATTCCGGTTTGAGGCATGTTCCTTCGTTAGGAATTCGAGCACCCGTCCCTCCTCGTCCGGCTGATTGATCGACACCGTCACGAACTCGAAGTCTCGATGGCGGTACATCCGGTTGACCGTTACAAACTCGTCGAACTCGGCCACGCACGGGGCACACCACGTCGCCCAGAAATTTATCAGCCGGAATTTTCCCGATGAATTTTTCCTCAAGTCGCGCAGGGCCGATGTATCTGCTTTTGACAACGAAACAGGTTCCTCGTCAAGTTTTTCCAAATATGCCTTCACCAACTCTTCCTTCCCCGCCCATTTGATCGAGCAGCCGACAGCTTTCGTTTGAGTCACCGCCGGTTCTTTCCCGGCGAGCAAAGCATCGAGTGCGTCACGCAAATAATTTTTTGTTACGTGCTGAATGCGCTCCGAGTTGTCGATGGCGCCAACGTAACGGAGCTTTCTGTCTGCATCAAAAACGAACACATGGGGAGTGGCAACCGGGCCATAGGCCCGTGAGACGCTCTCGGTTTCGCCGTCATAGAGATAGGGGAAATTGAATTCTTTTTCTTTCGCCCTCAGCTTCATTTCCGCGAATGTATCGCTCAGATCGGTCCAGCCGAGCTCATCGAGGCGGACGGATTTCGGGTCGTTCGGCATGATCGCCACCAGCGCAACCCCTTTGCCTTTATAGTCGGTTACGATCTGCTTAATGCGCTCCTGGTAGTATTGCGCCGTCGGACAATGGTTGCACGTAAATGCGACGACGAGGATCTTAGCGTCGGCAGAGTCTTTGAGCGTCCAATTTCGCCCGTCAACACCGGGAAGATTGAACGCCGGAGCGGGAGAGCCAAGCGGCAATGTCGGGAAATCGTCCGGGAAAACGGGCTGACAAATAACTGAAAGGAGGATTAATAAAAACACCATCGGGATATTCTTCATCGTTTGTTCTCCTGTTTGATATTTCTCAAGAGGGAGCAGGGGATTGTCAAAACGGTTATTGCAAAACATTCGCGAATATGCTAAGGCTTTTCGCCGTGAATGTCAAATGTCAAACTGAGACACCACCTGCTGTTACATGAAGGGACGTTTGATCATGTAGGACCGGATTCCATCCGGTCCTCCCAGAGGTTTGCAACGAACAAATTACTTATATTGAAATCCGACGTAAAACATCACAAGGAAACCGACGATGCGGGAAGCAATTTTATTAAGATCTCTGACAAGAATATTTCCGGCCTTTTTCTTTCTATTTCTCTGTTTCTTGCCGTCAGAATTGATTTCGCAATCCGATTCGCTGCTGCAAAGAGCGATCCGTGACAGAGAGGAGCGGTTGGAATGGTGGCGGAAAGCGCGGTTCGGAATGTTCATTCACTGGGGACCGGTGAGCCTTAAAGGAACCGAGATCAGCTGGTCCCGCGGCGGGTTGCGGCGCGGAATCGAGCAGACCGGCACCGGCGAAATACCGGCCGATGTCTATGACAATCTTTACAAGCAGTTTGATCCCGCTGCGTTCGATGCAAAGCAATGGGTCGAGATCGCCCGGTCGGCAGGAATGAAGTACGTGGTGCTGACGGCGAAACACTGCGACGGATTTTGTCTGTGGCATACCAGCGTGGATGATTACAACATTGGCAGCACGCCGTTCAAACGCGATGTCTGCAAGGAACTCGCCGATGCTGCTCATGCCGCCGGAGTAAAAATCGGCTGGTATTATTCGCCCATGGACTGGCGCGACCCCGATTGCAGAACGGCACGAAACGATGCGTATGTTCGACGAATGCAAACTCATCTTTCGGAATTGCTCGGCAATTACGGGACTATCGATCTTCTCTGGTTCGACGCGGAAGGGGGGCCGTCACCGTGGGACCAGGAACATACGTATCGTCTTGTCCGGTCGCTTCAGCCGAAGATCATCATCAATAATCGGCTCGACATCGGAACGGACGGAATTTACGATGCAAGGACGCAGATCGGTCCCAATGCCGACTATGCAACTCCGGAGCAGCAGGTAGGGAATTATAACCCTGCGATTCCTTGGGAGACGTGCATGACCATCGGCACGCAATGGTCGTGGAAACCGAACGACTCGCTGAAGTCATCAGCCGAGTGCATCAGGATCCTTGTGCAGTGCGTGACGGGGGACGGCAATTTGCTGCTCGATGTCGGTCCGATGCCGAACGGTGAGATCGAGCCGCGGCAAGTCGTCGTCTTAAGGCGAATTGGAGCCTGGCTGGAGAAGTATGGCGAGAGCATTTATGAAACGCGCGGGGGACCTTTCACAAGCGGGTTCTGGGGGGGCTCAACGCAAAAAGGGAATAGTATCTATGTGCATATCCTGAACTGGAACGGGGATGAAATGAAACTGCGGCATATCAACGGCAAGGTACTTTCAGCAAAAGCATTGACCGGGGGAGGGTTAAAATTCGAACAGAGTACCGACGGCCTTGCGTTTCATATGCCAGTGAATCAGCAGGATAAAGTCGATACGATCATTAAACTTGACTTGGACAAGCCAGCGGCGGATATCAACTAACAACCTGTCCTCGTCCATACAATGCAAAACAGGATGATGTGATCGATTTTCCCGAGGGTATTTGCTGCGCAGGTTGACATGATTGTGCTGTTAGTCCAGACGCCTTTAGCTGCAATCAAAGGTTTATTCTACTTTTCCACAAACTTCTTCAATAAGTCGCCGATAAGGGCTGTCCATCCTTCGATGAAATTCTTTCTTGCGAGGGGGGGATTCTTGTCGGGAAGGAACGTTTCAATTCCTTCATGGGTCAGCGTCAACGTTGTCTTTCTTCCGACGGCGGTCAACGCGAACGTCACCAGCGAATTCCCCGGGTATCCCCCGAACCTCCACTCATAGCTGATATTCTTTCCGGGCTTGACCTCAGTTACCTTCCAGATGTGCAGATAATCCTTGCCGCCATTATTGACGTTGAATTGGGTTTGAAATCCTACCTCGGGTTTGAACGCTTCAAGCGCGGGGAAATACCACTGCTTCATTTGTTTCACATCGGTGATGGCCTCCCAAACCTTGCTGACAGGGGCATCAAACGTCCGTTCGATGACGATCGGTTTGCTCTTCATATTTCTTCAGTTTGAAAAGTTTATGAAAGAGACTTAGCGTTCAAATTTTTCGTTATATACTCCGCAAGTTTGTCCATATTCTGCTTTAATCCTTCGACAGCGCCGTATTTTTCAACAACGGCTTTTCGCAGTTCGGCGGTCTGGAAGAGCATTTGCATCGTAAGCTTTGTTTTCCCCTTCACCTCTTCAAAGGTGACCGTCACCTGAAAGTGCGACAATTCTCCGGGTTCCCCGTGATCGTACAAGAGCCGCTCGGGTTCTTTCACCTCTCGGTAGAAAACCTTGTTCGGATAGTCGACGCCGTCCGGTCCGTGCATGATGAAGCGCCACTCGCCCCCCGGTCTTACGTCCATCGAATGGATCGTATTAGTAAAGCCTTTCGGTCCCCACCACAAAGCGATATGCTTCGGATCGGTCCATACTTTCCAGACGAGTTCACGCGGCGCATCGAACAAGCGGGTGATCGAAATCTCCCGATCGGCGGTACTTGCCCCCTTCTTCGTTTCCCTCATAGTGTTCCTCAGTTTATTAATAAGTTGTTACGATGCATTGTATGCTTGCCTCAACCATCGGAACACTTCCGCGTCAATCTGTTTTGCATTGCTGATGCGGACGCGATGGGTGACCATGGCGTTCCAGCCGCGGGCAGATCCGAACCTGCCCGGGGGAGATGGTCCCTTCAACTTGATGCCGATATCAATCCGGTTGCTGGTGATCTGAAGGACGGCAAATTTTTTCCCGTTTCTCACAAGGCTAAGGTAGGTATCGGTAGGAGAGATCCGAATGTCGTTCCCGAACGTTCCGACTTTTTTCATGAATGAATCAAATACCGGGCGTCACTCCGATCTGCTGCCGCTGAAATGCCCGGCAATCTTTTCGTCGACGCTCAACGGTGGTGTTGTTTCCTGGCGCAGGACAAGGACGATCGCCATTGCATGCCCGTGTCCGAGCTCGAAATCTTCCTTGAGCCATTTGACAATTTCTCCCGCCTTCACGCCCGGTTTGAGAAATCCTTTCTTCTCCGCGAGTGAAATGAACTCTTTTGGAGTTTTCCCTGTCTTTGCCTTAATGTTGTCTATGTATGCTTGAAAGGACACGTCAATCCTCCACACAATGTTATTTTTTTGCAGCCGTAAGAAGTTCGGCAAGTTTGTCCAGACTCGAGCTCCATCCTTCTTTCATTCCTGCGAGCGGCGCTTCTGCTTCGGGCGTCGCATGAAGCACGGTCACGTGAACGGTCATCTTCGTTCCCCCGCCATGCTCTTCGAAAGTAACCACGTTGAGATTTTCGAGGATCGGTTTGTTCTCATCATCGTAGAAAGCGGTGGTCGTAAAAACAAGCCGTTCGTACGGAACCACTTCGCGGAAAGCGCCCCCCATCGGATGAACATTGCCCCCCGGACCGCGCATATCAACGCGGATCTTCCCGCCGGCGCGCGCATTCCACTCACATCTCGGATTGGTAAATTCCTTTGGACCCCACCATTGTGCGACCTGATGCGGATCGGTCCAAGCTCTGAAGACGATTTCCCGCGGAACATTGAATGTCCGCGTCAGCGTCAGTTCCCGCGGGGATTTCACCGTCGCTCCCTGTGCACTTTGTTTCATAGTTGTTCTCCTGTGGTGACCGTTGCATGATGTTTTTTGAGCAAGGCGTCAAGGCTCCACGGCCCGCCTCCTGCCGCTGACACGTAGAGCCAGATGAAACAATACAGCACTGCCGGCTGCCCGCCGTTAAGAAAAGGCCAGAATCCCTGAGGAAAATGGGCCTGGAAATAGGCGACAGCCATTTCTCCTGAAAGAAGAAATGCCGCGGGTCTAGTGAAGAGGCCAAGCAAAAGAAAGAGACCTCCGAACGCTTCGAGGACACCGGCCAGCCCGATCTCCGAAAACAATTGAACGGTGCCCCCATTGGGGAACAGCGCTTTCGGGAACGCGAAGAGTTTCATCGTGCCGATGAACAAGAACATGACGGCGGCGGCGATACGGAGGAGGCTCAGGAGACGCGGCGCCTGACCCTCCCATAATGATCCGATCTTCATTGAACTGAGGCTTCTATTCTTTTTGAAAAACATCAGTGGACAATTTTCTCGTTATCGGGCTGGTAACAAAGAAGGACATTTCCCGACGTAAACACCCTTGTCTTCAACAATTTTAATTCATATCTCCGTTCCAGGTTTTTGAACAAAGGAATGCCGGCGCCGAGAACGACAGGGCTGATCATGATCCTGTGCTCATCGATCAATCCCGCTTTCAGAAGGAGAGATGCGATCTCTCCGCTCCCTAACAAAGCGATATTTTTGCCAGGTTCTTTTTTTAGTCGCGCCACTTCTGCTGCTACGTTTCCGTTGAAAAGCGTCGTTTTGTTCCATTCCACTTTGCTTAGCGTTCTAGAAAAAACGACCTTCGCAGTGTTGTTCATTTTATCCTTCACTCCCGGATCGTTCTGGGCAGTCGGCCAGTACGAGGCCATAAGCTGATACGTCACTCGCCCGAACAGAAGAAGGTCCGTTTCGCTGAGCTGCAGCTCAGAAAATTCGTGGAATTCGTCGTCGACCATGTGCCAGTCTAATTCATGGTGAGGCCCCTCGAAGAAACCGTCGGCGGAAACCATCTCAAACGTAAAAAGCTTTCTCATTGTGCCTCCCTCAGAATTGACCTTTAGCGTGAAGTTGTTTTGCGAGAAGTTCTTCCAGACGGTCGTATGTTTCGTTGATGCCCTGCTCCATTCCCGATTGGGCCATTCCGTCGCGGTCCGCAACAGACTGGAACACCGAAACGGTAGTCAGCTTTGTCCGGTCGCCGGGCAGGGATTCAAGCCGGAACGTTTCAAGAGAAACATGTCCCTTTTCGGGAAGTCCCTCGAACTCGAACGTATCGATAATTCTTTCAGGAGGAGTGATGTCATGGTATACTCCATGGAAAGCAAATTCTTTGCCGCCGGCGTCGTGCTGCACGAACCGCCACCTTCCTCCAACCCTGGCTTCCATCATGTCGACCTTGGTGGCGAGGTATTTTGGTCCCCACCATTGGTGAATATGATTCGGATCCATGAACATCCTGAAGACGAGGTCGCGCGGCGCATTAAATATGCGCGTGATGACGATCTCTTGTTTTCCCGGTTCCATGGTAACGGTCGCGCGGTTGTTCTTTCCCATATGATGCGTTTTCATTTGGTTGTTAGTGTATACTTTGTGCAAGCTTGTCGAGCGACTCATTCCAGCCGAGAGAGGCTAACGTGATGTGATGAGCATCGGGGAACCCTTCGTGTCGAAGCGTCATCGTGGTCCTTCCTTTAACCGCTTCAAATGTCAGAGTCACCAAGAGTTCTTCAGCCCAATTCTCGTCGGGAAAATCATAGAATGAAGGGGGAACGATCTTCCCATCCTCGTCCGCGAAATTATCGGTGTAGACGATTCGCCGCAAGGGAACAATTTCGCGGTACACGCCGGTGCTCCAATAGTCCTTTCCTTCAGGGGAGCGCATGCAAAATAGGTATTTACCTCCGACGCGGAAATCTACCGAGCAGGAGGGAGAAGTAAAAGTCTTCGGTCCCCACCAGCGCACAAGGTGCTTGGGATCAGTCCAAGCTTTCCACACGAGCTCGGGGGGTGCATCGAAAACGCGAGTGATGAGGATCGGCTTCTGCCCGGGCCGGGCATCTGCCATTTCTCTCCTATGTTTTTTTTCGGGCATGTTTTTTCTCCTTCACTCCTGGATTATTCTTCTCATTTACCTGCAATGTTTTGAGATATTCGTCGAGGCGGTCGAGGCGCTCTTCCCATGCGCGGCGGTATTCATCGATCCAATCGGCGGCCGCATCGAGCGGTTCAGTATTTACCGAAAGATAATGTTCCCGTCCTTGGCGGCGGCGGTTGACAAGCTGCGCCCGTTCCAGAATGAGAATGTGTTTTGAAACGGCATTCAGCGACATGTCGAACGGCCGCGCAATCTCGGTAACGCGCGCCTCTCGCTGCGAGAGGTACTGCAGGATCGCGCGCCGGGTGGGGTCGGCGAGCGCCATCATCGTTTGGTCCAGATTCGTCTGCATTATTATTCAACCAAATGGTTGAATATAATACACAGTCACCCGGATGTCAAGTGGAAAAGATCGACAAATGAAAATCCGCCTGCTGTGCTTGGCTAAAGCGGCAAAAATATTTTTCCCAGCATAAGGAAATGGATCCATTTAATGATCGATCGTGCGAATAATTGACCTGAAGAAACAATGAAGGAGGCTTGGGTAGTGTTACAGTTTGAAAATTTCCGCCATCTCGCTCCCAAGCTCAGTTTGGGAAAACATTCACTCCGTTCCCGATCGGAGATTGGGGACGAGAGAACCTTTGCCAAAAGCTTCAAGTGCGGGGCAGTAATATCCACTTGGGCCTGATTTTACTTGACTTTTCTGTCTTTCGGTATTATCATTAACTAACCGGTCAGTCAAACATAATCGACGGTAAAAATATGTCCCCAAGGTCAAAGGAAATTGCCCGTAAAATGAGGGGGAAAACGCGGGAAGCGATCTTGTCAGCCTCTCTGGAGCTCTTCGCCAAGCATGGCTATTCGGCGACCACCACCGAAGCGATCGCGAAAAAGGCTCGCATTTCGAAAGGGCTCATCTTCACTCACTTTCCCACAAAGCAGGATATCCTCTTCACGATCTTTGATGAGGAGATCGAGAAGATCATGCCCGAGTTCTTTAAGGCGGACGATCCGCGGCCTGCCAGGGAAAGGTTCATCGTATTGCTGAACTCATGGCTCAACGTCATTAAGACCAAACCGCTTTTGGTAAGGCTTTCACTTCAACTCAGCCTCGATGAAGAATACCGGAAGCTGATGAAGAAAAGAGGGAAACAGTATTTCGAGCTTACGTTCGTCAAGCTGAGCAGCCTCGTCAAACAGCTGGGCTCCGACAATCCCGACCTCGATAGTTTTCTTCTGATGTTCGTCTTCGACGGAGTCGTTGCAAATTATACGGTCGCTCCCGAGATGTTTCCGATCGATGCTCTCAAAGATCATTTGATCGAAACATTCCTCTCCCGTTGGGAAAAATCGAAGGATTAAGCTGCGCATTGACAATGCACCGCAGCGTGTTGACTTTTTTTCCGAAAGAATGAATAGTGTTTTCACCCGTTAAAATCGTCGGTTACATCGTGTTTCTTTTCTGGACTTTTCAACCGGCCCGGGCTCAAACAGGGGACCTGCACGGGCAGGCGTCGGGATGGATCAGCGCCAATCATGACAGCGCATACGCTTCACAGGGGGGAATCCGATACATTCCCGACCTCCTTGTCGAAAAGAGGCTCAACGATCAATTCGAGGCGAATCTGGAGTTGTCGTTGAACACGTTCTCAACTTTTCGTTATGTAAAAGGCGGCACACCTTCGTATGACGAAGAACTGAAGCCGTACCGCGGCTGGGTCAGAATTTCGACGGATAAATTTGAGTTCAGAGTCGGCCTGCAGAAAATTAATTTTGGCTCGGCGGCCATTTTCCGGCCCCTCATGTGGTTTGACCGCGTCGACCCGCGCGATCCCCTTCAACTCACAGAAGGGGTCTATGCCGCCCTGGCCCGGTATACCTTCCTCAATAACGCGAATATCTGGCTCTGGGATCTCTACGGGAATGATGCGACAAAGGGATGGGAACTAGTTCCCACGGAAAAACGTACATCAGAGTACGGCGGCAGAGTGCAGCTGCCGCTGTGGACAGGCGAGGTTGCTGCGACGTACGACCATCGCCGCGCTGATCTGAGCCGGCTCATACCGTTGCCCGGAGATACAACCAGCCTTATTGCTCCCGAAGACCGGCTGGGGTTGGACGGGAAATGGGATCTCGGGGTCGGCCTCTGGCTGGAGTCGGCGTTAATTCGCCAGGAGAATGATCTCCTTCAAAATAAATACCAGCGGTTATGGACGGTTGGAGCAGATTACACCTTTGCGGTTGGAAACGGGTTGTATGCCGAGACAGAATATTTTCGGTCGGACACGCCGAGCGAGCCTTTCGCTTCGTCCGAAGGAATCGGCTTTTCGGCATTGTCCCTCAGTTATCCCATCGGCATCGTCGACCAGGCATCGGCGATGATCTATCACGACTGGAAGAATGATCAGTGGTACAGATTGATGACATGGCAGCGGACGTACGATAATTGGAGTTTTTACCTGATCGGTTTCTGGAACCCGGATGTCATCCGTATTTACACTAATCAGACGGGAGAGAATCCGTTCGCAGGAACCGGACTTCAGATCATGGCAGTATTCAATCATTAACCGTGGGTCAGGCATTTTTGTCTGATCGTTGCATCAATGGAACAGCGCCGGAAAAAGTATGGAGAACTCAGCACTGATCACAATAACAAATCTTAATAAGATCTATTCCCTCGGCTCCACATCGTTGAAAGCTCTCGACGAGGTAAATCTCTCCGTGATGAAAGGAGAATTTCTCGGACTCATCGGACCGAGCGGCTCGGGGAAGACGACTCTCCTTAACATCATCGGCTCGCTCGACGCACCGACAATCGGCAGCGCCGAAGTGCTCGGACAAAAAATCGAATCTCTTTCTCACAGGGAAGCCGCAACCTTGCGCAATAATCACATCGGTTTCATCTTTCAGACCTTCAACCTGCTCCCCGTCTATACGGTGTATGAGAACGTCGAATTTCCGCTCCTGCTGCAGGGAATGGAAGCATCCCGCCGCAAGCAGCTGGTGGACGAAGCGCTGGAATGGGTCGGGCTTGCGGACCGCGCCGATTCCCGGCCGTCGCAGCTTTCCGGGGGACAAAGCCAGCGTGTCGCGATCGCACGGGCAATTGTCAAGAAGCCGGAGATCGTGCTGGCGGACGAACCGACGGCCAACCTCGACGCGACAAATTCGCACCACATCATGAAGACAATGGTGAAATTGAATGAAGAACTTGCCGCGACGTTCATTTTCGCCACACACGACGAAAAGGTCATCGGCTATTTGAAGCGAAAGATCACGCTTGTGGACGGAAAAATTTCCAAGGACGAGCGTGTAATCGATACTATCAAGCGATAGGCTGCTTATGCTGATCCTTAAACTTGCACTCAGGAATATTCTTCACGCGGGCCTTCGAACCTGGCTCAACGTGGTAGCGCTGTCTTTTGCCTTCGTGGCGATCGTTTTCCTGCAGGGATTCTATGACGGCCTGAACGATCAGGTCGAACGTTCAACCGTCGACGCCCTGTACGGCGGAGGGCAATACTGGCAAAATGGGTATAATCCCTACGACCCTCTGTCGCTGGAAGATGCTCATGCGGTGATCAACCCCCAGCTGCAAACCTTGATCGATCGGCAAAAAGCAACGCCGATTCTGATCCGAACTGCAACGATCTATCCGCAGGGCCGATTTCGTTCGATTATTCTTAAAGGAATCGACCCCGACCAAACGATCCTGTCGCTGCCGACCTCACTCCTGAAATCCGGTCCGGACGGCATTCCCGGGATCATCGGAAACAGGATGGCGAAAAGCGCAGGCCTGAAAAAGGGAGACCTGGTCACCGTGCAATGGAGAGATGTTCATGGAACATTTGACGCACGCGATGTCCGGATCGTGGAAGTCTTCAGTTCCACCGTCCAGGATATCGACAATGAACAGATCTGGATCCCGTTGCGTCAACTGCAGCAGTTCACACGAATGGAACATCAGGCCACGATCGTCGTGCTGAAACAAAATGCAACGCCGGCCGGCAACGTCGAAGGATGGGATTTTAAGAATCTGAATGTTCTTCTCCAGGATCTTCATTCGATGGTGCGGATGAAAAGAGTTCAGGGGAGCATCATGTATCTTCTTCTCTTGTTCCTCGCGATGCTGGCGATCTTCGACACTCAGGTTCTTTCGATCTGGCGCCGCAGAAAAGAAATGGGAACGTTGATGGCGCTCGGAATGACCCGTACGCGGATCATCGAGCTGTTCACGCTTGAGGGGGCATTCCACAGCCTCCTTGCCGCTGCGGTCGCGGCATTGTACGGCATTCCTTTGCTGGCGGTCATCGCCAACAAAGGATTTGCCCTTCCGTCCGGTACGGATAATTTTGGCTTTGCCATCGGCGAAAAGCTCTTTCCCACTTATTCGCCCGAGCTGATCATCGGAACGACCGTCGTCGTTTGTGTCGTTACGACGATTGTCAGCTATTTGCCGACGCGGAAGATCGCAGATCTCAAACCGACCGACGCTCTGCGGGGGAAGCTCTCATGATCTCATTCCTCTTCAAAGGGCTTCTGCGCGACCGATCGCGCTCGTTGTTCCCCTTCATCACCGTTCTGGCCGGAGTTCTCCTCACGGTTATTCTCCACGCATGGTTGAACGGCACGGTCTCGTCAATGATCCAGTCGACGGCACACTTCAGCACCGGGCATGTCCTTGTCATGACGCGGGCGTATGCGAAAGAGGCGGACCAGGTCCCCAATGATCTGGCGCTTCTGGGAATCGACTCGCTCATGACGGAGTTGAAACGCGACTACCCTGATATTCTCTGGACTCCGCGGATCAAATTCGGCGGTCTACTGGACATCCCCGATGAAAAAGGAGAGACGCGGGCTCAGGCGCCGGTCAGCGGGCTCGCCGTCGATCTTCTTTCGGCCGGGAGTCCGGAGGAAACAATTCTCAACGTTAAACAGGCGATCGTGTCGGGCAGGATGCCGAATCAACCCGGCGAGATCCTTGTTGGGGAAGAGCTCGCCGACAAACTTCGCGTTCAAGCAGGCGGAACGGCGACGTTGATCAGCTCCACGATGTACGGCAGCATGAGCATGACGAATTTCGCCGTGGTAGGCACGGTGCGTTTCGGCATTGTTGCCATGGATAAAGGGACGATGATCGCTGACGTTGCGGACATCCAGCGGGCGCTGGATATTCAAAACGGAGCGGGGGAGATCCTGGGCTTTTTTACCGATGATATCTATCATCAGGAGCGGGCGGCTGCAGTAACGTCGGAGTTCAATTCCAGGCATACACCTTCTCCGGCGGCCGGCCCGAACACCGGCGATCAATTTTCCCCCGTCATGCAAACACTCCGCACCGCAAGCGGTCTCTCAGATTATCTGGATTATGTCGACCTTTTCTCCAACGTCATCATTGGAATTTTCATTTTTGCGATGTCGATCGTTCTTTGGAATGCAGGACTGACCGGCAGTCTCCGCCGGTACGGCGAGATCGGCGTCCGTCTGGCGGTGGGGGAAGACAAGACGCATATTTATTTTTCACTCCTCGCGGAATCGCTGATGATCGGTTTCATCGGATCACTTGCCGGTACGGCCATCGGGTTATCGATCGCGTATTACGGACAGGTGAAGGGGCTGGATATCGGGTCGGTGCTGAAAGACAGTTCGATGATGCTTCCGAACGTCGTGCGGGCACAGATCACACCGTTCACTTTCGTCGTTGGCTTCCTGCCTGGATTGATGGCGACTTTTCTGGGGACAGCGATCTCCGGCATCGGCATCTATAAACGGCAAACATCGGAATTGTTCAAGGAGCTTGAAGCATGAATCGTTCGTTATTGCTGTGTTTGACTTCGCTTATTTCATTTCTTCCACAGCAGCCTTCCGGCGATGAGCTATTGAAGAAGGTTGATGAAAATATGTTTGCGGAGAACAAGATCGTTGTTTCGCGGATGGTCATTCGTGGACGCAGAGAGACGCGAACAGTCCAATCAAAATCGTGGCAGAGAGGTACGAACGAATCGTACACCGAGTTTCTGGCGCCGGCGAGGGAAAAAGGGACTAAAATGCTGAAGCTGAAGGACATGTTGTGGGATTATTCGCCTTCCACCGACCGCACGATCATGATCTCGGGAAGCTTGCTGCGGCAGTCGGTGATGGGCTCCGATCTGTCGTACGAAGATATGATGGAAGACCCGCATCTCCCCAATTTATACTCCGCGAAAGTGATTTCCGAGGATACCCTCAGCGGGCGCGATTGCTGGGTTGTCGATCTGACCGCCAAAAAGGAAGATATTGCTTATCATCACCGCCGCGTATGGGTGGATAAAGACCGCTATGTCCTGCTGCGTGAAAATCTTTACGCCGAGAGCGGAAAATTACTAAAGACGGTCGACGTGCGCGAGGTCATGAGGGTGCAAAACCGATGGGTCTCGAAATCGGTTCTATACAAGGATGTTTTGAAGGATGGGGAGGGGACGGAGTTCCTGATCGACTCCATCGATCTCGATGCTTCAATTCCGGACTATCTCTTTTCCAAAGCGGCGCTGAAGAGATAATATGCCGCGACTGTAGTGCATCATCCATCGTCCCTGTCATTCTGAACTGAGTCCCGCTATTGCAGGAAGGAGCGAATGCCGAAGGAATGCTACGAAGGAGTATTCACGTCGCCTTCTTCCAACCTATTTTATCCTCACAAGAGCTTCTTCCACATTCCATCCGCTGATCGAGACCTCCGAATTCACCACGTTGACCGATGACGGGGAATCAATAAAGATCTTCTTTTCCTCGCCGGGCAGTACGGAAACATAATTGTCGCTGTAGAACACCGGCAGCAATCGTTTCTTCGTCTTCATATCAATCAATGAGACTCTATTGAAGAAGGCCACGGGCGATCCGGCGGGGTTTTCGAGAGATACTTCAATTCTTCCTTCACCCGCCTTCTTGGCTTCAGTCTCTAGTTTTGCTTTCGCTATATTCCGCAGGCCGGAATAATTTCCGGTAGAATCCGGCAGCCAGTAAAAATTGTCACTCAGCGTCTTATGTGACGCGTTGATTAATCGAAGCGACAGGAAACACCCCTGCGCTGAGAAAAGCTTATCCACAGTTTCCTTTATCGAACTGATCTTCTGAGTGGTTGTCGGGCTTATTTGGATGATCCATTGGAACACCAGCGTGTCCTTTCCCCCCATGTCAAACGCCCGGGCCTGCAGCATCACGTCCCGGTACGGCACGAAGGTGTGGTTAGCGACGACCAGCATTCCGTCCGTCGGATCATACATCGCATGCACCGGCTCGTTGGCATGGTGCAGTCCGTACAGGCAGGCGTTCGGGTCGAGGTAATAATCGTACATCTGTCCGCGCAAAGCGGTCCATGGATTTTGCGTCTTCCAGATGATGACTCCGGTGTACCAATCCCACATATGATCGATGTGCCCCTCCATCAACCCGCGGTATTCGTCGTAGTTCACCAGCTGCGCTTTTGCGGCGAAGTCTCTGACCGTCGCCGGCTTTCCGTAGGCATCAATGAACTTTCCATAGCCGCTGAATTTGTGGTACCGCCAGACGGAATCAATTTTATTGGCAGCCAAATCGGGGACGGCCATGTTTTCTTTTGGGATGAATCGCTGGAGTGATTCATCATCTCCCACGCCGACCGAGCCGATCTCGGAATTGAAAGGAAAGAAATGATTGTCCCAGAAAAAATTCACCGGCTCGATCCGGTAAGGGCCGTCTCCGTTTCCGCCGAGGGAGTTGTACGACATGCTGTCGACATTCGAGTATTCGAAAAGATACCGCGCGCTGTCGAGCGCAGGCAGCAGTGAATCCTTCATGGCAAATAGGATGTCTTCGGGAGGGGGAATTTCGTTGCCGCCGCAATAGAATGCGAGCGAGGGATGATTTCGGTTCATCTTCAATTGGTCCGCAAGAGACGTAAGGAACAATCGATGATCGTCGGGATAGTTTCGCCGTGTCCACTGATCATCTTTTTTCGACGCGTCGAACCACTTGCCGTTGCAATCCCCGGAGATCCATAGGTCCTGAAAGACGAGCAATCCATACTTGTCGCACGCCTCGTAAAATTCCGGGCGCTCGGTGATCGCTCCCCCCCAAATGCGGATCAGGTTCAAGTTCATGTCCCGGTGGAAGCGGATTTCCGCGTCGTACCGTTCACGCGAGAACCGAAGCATGGCATCCGAGATGATCCAGTCGCCTCCTTTGATAAAAATTTTCTGCCCATTTACCAGAACCTCCCGACTGTTCGTGTGGCTGTTCCATTGTGTCTGAATTTCCCGAACGCCGGTCACGACGGTTTCTGCATCGAGCACATTGTTATCGCTGTTGATGAATTGGAACTCAAAGGAGTAGAGCGGTTGGCCGCCGTAGCCGTTCGGCCACCATAATCTTGGTTGCTGCAAAAGGAGATCGGGTAAATGTATCTCTGTCGTAGAATCCGGCGGGAGAACGGCTTCCTTTTCGACGGTGTTTCCTTCGAGCACATACCTGAGTGTTCCCCGCACCTCTTTCCCGGTCGGATTTTCGATCTCCGCACTCGCTCTGATGATCGCCGGAGATTGCGGCTCCCCGGGAAATCGCTTCCCCGGAACGATCGTTATGACGTAGGGATTTTTCAGTCGGATGGTGTTCGTTCTCTTGATCGTGACTTTGTCCCAAATTCCGGTGTTCCTGTCCCGAATCGGCTGGATCCAATCCCATCCTGCCACATATTGGTTCGTGATGCTGTGCGCGATCGTTCCGTCGCCCCCCTGTCCGCCGTTGGGATCGCCGGCCGGATCGGGAGGATACACCAGAACGGCGAGGCGGTTCTTTCCGTCCGAAGAAAGAAAAGAGGTAATATTGTAGGATTGACGCAAGAACATCCCGCGGTGAGTCGTCTTGTTCAACTTGCGGCCGTTAAGATATAGTTCGCAGGAATAGTTGACTCCGCGGAAGTCCAGCCAAACCTGTTCGCCGTTATGCGGCGCGTTGGTTTGGAAATCATTCACAAACCAATAGGTGTAGTAATCGGACCCGGTTTGATAAATGTCCGGAATTTTTGCGTTGTTCATTCCGTAAAAAGGGTCGGGGACAAGTTTATTATTGAGCATCATCGTTAATACCGTGCCTGGTACCGTTGCAGGCATCCAGCGCGACAACGGATATGAGCGGGTGGACAATCTTTCTCCCGAAGCCCCTTCCTGTTTGATATTTTTGCAGACCCAGCCGGAATTCAATTCTACTTGTGTGCGGCCGTTGCCATTCGGAGGAAGGCACAGCGATGGTTGTGCCGCAACCAGCGTGGTCAATAAGATAACGACAATCACCTTTTGCATTGTAAGACAGCTCCTTTCAGGCAACATGAATTGCTTCCGGATCGACCATGGCAAGATACTAATCAAGCCATTCAAATTCTACGACGATGAGGGATGAAGGAGGGGCAACGGGAGAAAATATCCGTAACGAAGTTCTGTGAAATCGGTGATGCCATCACGGTTGCCGGACGGGACCCGACCGATCCATTGATCGGCGACTTTCGTCGACACCGTGATGGCATCACAAAGAGAGCTCTTACCGCATGGGCCGCAGTCAGAGGACGTGGATATTTTTCTTGGCACACATCTCTCTAAGAATTTTCGGCCACACGGTGACACTCACTTCTCCCAAATGGGCTTTTTTCAGGAGGAGCATGTAGGTCCGCGATTGACCGATGCCCCCGCCGATGCTCAGCGGAAGTTCGTTTGCAACGATTCCCTGATGATAGCTCTGTTTCAGGAAATCGAGCTGTCCCGCCATCTCCAACTGTGTCTTGAGCGTTTCGGCGTTGACCCGAATTCCCATCGACGTCAGTTCATGGCGCCGTTTCGTCACATGGTTCCAGACAAGGATATCGCCGTTTAAGCCGTGCGTGACTTTTCCGTCTTTCGATTGATTCACCGTCACCCAGTCGTCGTAATCCGCCGCCCGATTCTCGTGCGGGTAACCGTCTTTCAGCGGCCAGCCGATTCCGATGATAAAAACGGCGGGGTATTTTTGAAGTATTTGAGTCTCGCGGGCCTTCCTCGGCAAATCCGGATACATTTCAAGAATATCTTCCGCATGCAAGAACGTCAGCTCGGCCGGCAGGTCGGGATAGTTCTTATTGTGCAATTTTGGATAACGGCGCTGGATATAATGCTCTGCGCCCGTCAGAACTTTCCAGATCTTTTTGACCACCCCCTTGAGGTATGCGAGGTTTCGCTGTTTGGACGTAATGATCTTTTCCCAATCCCATTGGTCAACATAGACGCTATGGTCGTGATCGAGAAAATAGTCTTTGCGAACCGCTCTCATATCTGTGCAAAGGCCTTCGCCGACTTTCATTCCGAATTGTTTGAGGGCGACGCGCTTCCATTTGGTTGCAGCCTGGACGACTTGAGCGTCGACCGGATTCTTGTCGTGGTCGTTGGAGATGTGAAATTGAATGGGCGTACGGGAGCCGTCCCGGTCCAAGAGATCGTTGACGCCGCTCTCGACGTCCACGATGAGCGGAACCTGTACCATCATGAGATTGAGTTCTTTGCAAAGATGATCCTCGATGTATTCTTTAAGGTCGAAGAGCGCTCTTTGCGTTTGCTTTGGGTCCAGCAATGATCTGTAATTGCGGGGCAGGATCGATTCCAACTCTTCATAGTTGCCAATACCGGGTCCTGCAAGATCTGCTTTCTTATCGGCCATAGCGGAAATGCTCCTTTCGTATGGTAGTGATCGCATTCGTGAGGCAACAGCTCGTTTCGTAAGCGGAGATGGTTGACGAGCGTGTTGAAAAGAGTCTGTGTTGTTGCGGAGAAACGTGTATGAAGAACGCGCCTTAAGAAGGCCGTGCCTTCTGCGGCGTCCGTTCCTTCACTGCAATTTCATCGAAAGCAAAGATGTGTTTATGGCCTGACGCAGCATACTCGACGGTAACGCCGTGTTCCCCGACTTCTATAACGGTGATTTCCTCTCCCGGGCGGTCCTTTGTGAAGTCCAGGAGATGAGTGCGCTGGTCAGTTCTTGTACGGAGGGTAACGAGATGTGCTGACTCCCCCAGATGCCGGCGTAACTGCGAAGTGAATTCCACAAATCCTCCTTCTAGGCAACGAATAGGTTGCCGGAAATTCACATCAAAGATCCTGATAAAATGCAAAAGCCTCGCTCATCTTCCGCTGGGGAAGAATCCCGAGGCTTACTTGCAATCACATTCCTGTTCTGCGCTGATCTGCACGTTTCTCTTGCCTACAATGCAACTCAACGCAGAGAGGTCTCCAGACCATTTGCCAGCGCCGCAAAACGGAGGCGCGAACTTGTCAAGCAAAGACAGTGTTCAATGTGGCGTGCTCATATTAGAACTAAACAGGGTAAAAAGCAAGCAAAATAGGGCCTAGAAAAGGCCCTAAAACGGGGCGGACACGTTCCATGACAGTTTGCTGATTTGTTCGCCGTAATATATCTTTAACGATCTGTGCTCGAATTCTATGGTCACTACATTGCTGGAAAACGACGCCCTTCCCGATTGGCTTATTAGAATCGGCATCCGGCGATTGCTGCGCCAACGGCTGAGGGAAGAGAAAAAGGGGAGTTGCGAGCTTCAGCAGCAGCATTGTATGGTCCTTGTCGACGAATTGAGACGCAGCCCTATTGCGGTCAGCATGAAAGAGGCAAACGAGCAGCATTATGAAGTTCCCACCGAGTTTTTCAAACTGATTCTCGGCAGGCAGATGAAATACAGTTCAGGATATTGGAAAGAAGGGGTGACGGCTCTTGATCAAGCGGAGGACGATATGCTTTCTTTGACCTGTCAAAGAGCGCAGCTTGACGACGGCATGGATATTCTCGAGCTTGGCTGCGGGTGGGGATCGCTGTCGCTTTTCATGGCCGAAAAATTTCCGAAAGCCCGTATTACCGGAGTGTCCAACTCGCGGACCCAAAAAATCTATATTGAAGAGGAATGCAAAAAACGGAACATAGGAAATCTCGAGATCATCACCGCCGACATGAACAAATTCACGACAAGGCGGAAATTCGATCGGGTGGTGTCGGTCGAAATGTTCGAGCACATGCGAAATTACGAGAAGCTGATGGCAAAGATCGCAGGCTTCCTGCGCCCGTCGGGAAAGCTTTTCGTCCATATCTTCACACACAAAGAACTCGCTTATCTGTTCGAGGTCCGGGACGATTCCGATTGGATGTCGAAATATTTTTTTACCGGCGGCATCATGCCGAGCGATCACCTGCTCTTCTATTTTCTGGATGACTTTGTTCCTGAAGGCCATTGGAGAGTATCCGGCAGGCATTACCAGAAGACAAGCGAAGCCTGGCTCGATAATATGCGCCGTCACAAAGATGAACTGTCAAGGATACTTTCAGGGACGTACGGTGAAGCAGAAGCCACGCGATGGTGGGTTCGATGGAGAGTGTTCTTTATGGCTTGCGCTGAATTGTGGGGGTTCAACGGTGGGGAAGAGTGGCTTGTAAGTCATTATCTCTTCGCAAAAAAATAACCGATGTCAAAAAGTAAACGATCCAATAAGCTCAGCGTTGGCATTGTCGGGACCGGCATCGCCGGGATGGGGTGCGCGCACTTTCTCCAGAAGTCGCATGAGATCTTTTTGTACGAAAAGAACGATTATATCGGAGGGCATACCAACACGGTCGGCGTTGAAGAGGATGGTAGGGAGATACCGGTCGATACCGGCTTCATGGTATACAATGAGGTCACGTATCCCAACCTGACCCGCCTTTTTAGAGAACTGCGGGTCGAAACGAAAAATACTTCGATGTCGTTCAGCGTTCAGCATGTTCCATCCGGGCTCGAGTACTGCGGTTCAAGTCTGAATCATCTTTTCGCCCAGCGCAGAAATCTTTTCAGTCCGGCATTCATTAAAATGCTGATGGACATTCATCGCTTTAATGCTGAATCGCCGGAAGTGCTTGAAAATGAGAAATTTGCGGAGCATACCATCGGCGACTATATGCGGGAACGCCGATACGGTCTCGATGTTATAGAGAAGTATCTCATCCCTATGAGTTCGGCTGTCTGGTCCACTCCCCCGGATCAAATGCTTCGGTTTCCGGCCGTTACGCTTGTGCGGTTTTTCAAGAATCATGGTTTTCTCGGAATGAACACCCAGCATCAGTGGCGGACGGTCGTGAACGGGACAAGGAAATATCGGGAAGCGCTCGTCGCCCCTTTCATTAAGAAAATTCGCACGGGCAATCCGGTGATGAGAGTGATCCGCAAAAACGGGAAGGTTGAGCTCCGGTTCAAGGATGGGAAACGAGCGATCCACGACCGGGTCATTCTCGCATGCCACGCAGACGAAGCGCTGGAGATGCTCCATAAACCGACCGCTGCCGAGAAAAGATTGTTGAAAGAGTTCACCTACCAGCATAATGCGGCAACACTGCACACCGATCATCGCATGATGCCGAAGACAAAGCTGGCCTGGTCGTCGTGGAATTACCGCCTGGATGCGGATCGGAAAGGGAATTCAACCCCGTCGACGATCTATTTCATGAATAGTCTCCAGGGACTGACGGCGAAGAGAAACTATTTCGTTTCTATCAATGATCCGGGATTGGTGGAACCCGGATCGGTCATAAAGGTGATCGATTACACCCATCCGATCTTCTCGCTGGGGGCGATCAAAGCTCAGAAGGAGCTTCCGCGATTGAACAGTGAGGGACCTGTGTACTTCTGCGGCAGCTATTTCAAGTATGGATTCCACGAAGATGCATTCACCTCGGCTCTCGAGCTGTGCAGGAAATTACAGGAAGAGCCGATCTGGAAGGATGACGAAGCGGGGACCCGGTTATGAATTCTTGTCTTTATGATTGCACGGTCATGCATCACCGCCTTGAGCCGCTCCGCCACCGGTTCGTGTACAAGCTCTTCATGTTCTGCCTCGACCTCGACGAACTTGAGCGTCTCGATAAGCGGCTCCGGTTTTTCAGCCGGAACAGGTTCAATCTCTTTTCCCTGCGCGACCGGGATCATCTGCATCAGTTCCACTCTTCTGTCAAGGAGAATATCAACAGCTATTTACGCTCCCAGGGGATTGATCTCGGGAATGGAAAGGTCTATTTGATAACAAACCTTCGGACGGCGGGATATATTTTTAACCCTGTTTCGTTCTATTTCTGTTTCGATGGAAAGGGGGATCCCCTGTGCGCCGTCTCCGAAGTCGGAAATACGTTCAGGGAGCTGAAACCATATTTGCTCTCGAAGGACAGCTTGAACGACGGGGTATTTCGCCGGCAGATAATGAAGCACTTTTACGTCTCCCCTTTCTTCGACCTCGACACGACATTCGATTTTCAATTAGGAGTGCCGAACGGGAGGCTGCGCATCTATATTGATGACTACCAACATGGAAAGAAAATATTTCTCAGCTCTCTCGTGGGAGAAGAACGTCCGTTGACCGATATTCAGCTCCTCCGTTCGTTTATGCGTATCCCGTTTGTCACGCTCAAGGTGATCGCGCTCATCCATCTTCACGCGGGGCTCTTGTACCTAAAGAAGCTCCCGTACCATAGAAAATCGGAAAATCCGGAACTGCAAAAGGAAGCCGTACAATGGAACAGCTGACCGACCGTCCAACATCGTTTGTCCGAAATCGGACATCTCTTTACCGAAGCATTGTGCTCAATCTGCTTTCGCACATGACGCAGGGCTTCATGAGAATCGAACTCCCCGACGGCGAGATCCGCCTCATCGGCGATGAGCATGCACTGTGCAAAGCCGACATACGCATCGTTCGGGAATCGTTTTTCCGGAGATGCGTACTTTTCGGCGATGTCGGATTCGGCGAAGCGTACGTTGACGGCGACTGGGAAACAGATGATATCACAGCGGTGATCCGGTGGTTTCTGCTCAATATGGAGAACGCGCCGACGTTGTCGGGATCCGGAAAGAGATTTGTTCCGGGCAATTTCTTCAAGGCGGTCAACAGGATGGTCCACCGTTTTCACGTCAACAGCGTCCGCGGAAGCAGGAAGAATATCGCAGAGCATTATGACCTCAGCAACGAGTTCTTCACCCTGTTTCTGGACGAGACGATGACATATTCGAGCGCTATTTTTTCGGGCGCTGAAGAATCGCTGAAATCGGCGCAGGAGGAAAAATACGACCGTCTCTGCAGGAAACTGAAGCTTCAGCCGACGGACCACGTCCTCGAGATCGGCAGCGGATGGGGAGGTTTCGCGCTGCATGCCGCAAAGAAGTACGGTTCAAGGATCACCGCCGTCACCATTTCAAAAGAGCAGTACGACTATGCACAAGAGCGGATACGCAGGGAAAAGATGAGCGACCGCATCGAGGTCAAGCTGGCGGATTACCGGGCGCTGACCGGTTCGTTTGACAAGATCGTCTCGATCGAAATGCTCGAAGCGGTCGGACATGAGTATTTCGAAACGTATTTTGCAAAGTGCCACGAGTTGCTGAAGAGGAACGGGATCCTTGCATTCCAGGTCATCACCTGTGCCGACTCACGCTATGCGTCGCTGCGAAAAGGTGTCGATTGGATCCAAAAGCACATTTTTCCCGGTTCGCTTCTTCCGTCGGTGAGCGTGCTGAACGGGGCAATCAACAGGACGGGGGACATGATGATGCAGCACATGGAGGAGTTCGGGCTGAGCTACGCCAGGACATTGGCTCAGTGGAGAAGAAATTTCAACGATCGGCTGGATCAGGTTCGGAAATTGGGGTTCGATGAACGCTTCATACGCAAATGGAATTACTATCTCTCATATTGCGAAGGAGCGTTCATGATGCGGAATATCAGCGTTGTGCAGATGGTCTATACAAGGCCGAATAATATTTCTTACTAGGATGGTAAAAAGACGGGGCAAGTTCCTGTAAACTTGAGTCGATATCATTGTGGCCGCACGCGGGAGGGGATAGAAGGACGGCACTGAACGTTTACCTTTGTCAACCTCTTCATAACAATCACTCATCATCAGCCGAGAGACCAATGTTCATCAAACTCTATTTCATCACGCTGCCGGTATTCTTTGCCATCGATATGGTATGGCTCGGGTTGGTCGCGAGAAATTTTTACCGCGAGCAGATCGGTTTTCTCATGGCGGCCGATTTCAATTGGCCGGCGGCGATCGTGTTCTATCTCCTCTTCATCGGTGCGCTGATCTTTTTTGTCATTTCACCGGCGGTGGAAAAAAAGATGTGGTTCGATGCGTTGTTCAGAGGAGCTTTATTCGGGCTCGTCACCTATGCCACTTACGACCTGACGAACCAGGCGACGGTAAAGGGGTGGCCCGTGTTGGTGACCATCGTCGATCTTGCGTGGGGAACGACCCTTTCGGCGTCCGTATCGCTTCTCAGCTACTTCATCGCCGAAAAATTGGGTTTATGAATTACTACGCGCTCATCGCGGCCGTTCTTCTCGGCTACATGTCCCTCTGGTTTATCGTTGCCGTAGCGCTCAAAAGAAACGACGTTGCCGACGTTGCGTGGGGACTCGGTTTTGTCGCTACCGCGTGGATTGCTTTTTCATTGTCGGGATTTGCGCTCCGTTCGCTCATCGTCAATATCCTCGTGACTGTTTGGGGAATACGATTGGCATGGCACATCTATGGCCGCAATCATAAGAGGCCGGAGGATTATCGTTACCAGGCATGGCGGAAGGAATGGAAGAACTTTTATCTGCGCAGTTATTTACAAGTTTTTCTGCTTCAAGGAGTTCTGCTTTATCTGACCGCTGTTCCGATGATGTTCATCAACCGCTCGCCGGGGCCGGAGCTGGGGTGGCTGGATTTTCTCGGCTTTGGGGTTTGGATCATAGGATTTTCCTTCGAGAGCATTGCAGACCGGCAGTTAAAGAACTTTGTGAGCGATCCGGCGAACAAAGGCAAAATTATGGAAAGAGGACTATGGCATTACAGCCGTCATCCGAATTACTTTGGCGAGGTCGCGCAATGGTGGGGAATATTCATTGTTGCGCTCTCAGTGCCGTCGGGATGGACGACGGTGATCGGGCCCCTCACGATCACGGTCTTGATATTGTTTGTTTCGGGCGTTCCGCTGCTTGAGAAAAAGTACGAAGGGAGGGCTGATTTTCAGAAATACAAGGAACGAACCAGCATCTTTTTTCCGTGGCCGAGGAAGAGTCAGTGATGAGGGTTCAGCAAGCCATAGTAGACGAGGTCGATCCACTCTCCGTCGGGCGTTTTAAAGTCCTGTCGTAAGATTCCTTCCGCTGCAAAGCCGTTCTTTTCTGCAACCCGCCGGCTTGGAATATTATTTTCAGCGATCCTCAGGAAGATCTTATTCATCTGCAATTCCCGGAAGCAGTGGTCCGCCATCAAACCGACCGCTTTTGTCGTGACCCCCTTCCCCTCATACTTTCTGTCGATAAAGAAACTCAGCTCGCATTTCAAAGCATTCCAGTCGAAATTCTTGATGTACAGAGATCCAATAATATCTCCTGTTCCGTTGTCGCAGATGACGTAGTAGAAGGCTTCTTTGCCACTCCACAGCCCGAGACGATGGGCGATAAATGAGATGGTTGTATCGAGGCTGGTGTTCCCTGCCGCCGTATCGGGAAAGTAGCGAGCTATTCGTTCCCGGTTCTCCGTGATAAAACGGTAATAGCTCTGCGCATCTTCTCTGGTGATCGGCCTGATTGTGAAATTGTCGAATTGCATGGAAGGAGATCGTCGATAGAATCGTTGGTAAAGAAGTGAAAAGGTCACAGCAACCACGAGATAATGATTATTCTCCGGAGTTGCAACCAGATACGATGATCATAAAAGATCGAATAGCGTTCTGATGTGACCAGCGGATCTTTTATGTGTTCTGCTATCGCCTCGTAATGACGGGGACGGATGTTCAGTTCTTGTCATCCTGCAAGCGGCAATGTTTGCCCTGAGAGGCGCTTTCGCTTTTTGTCCGCTGTATGTTCCGTTGAAGTTTTCATCCATGAGGGAAGGGGGCAGGAACCCCCTTCGTAGCTGAGTTCTGCAAGAATGCTTGGCGGAGGGAATGACACAGCCTACTTTTCCACTTCATACATCGCTGAGATGACCGAATTTTGATACTTCACGACCGAAAGCGTTTTCAATCCGGGGTGCGGTACATCGCGTAAAAGGTCTTTGAACTGCGGCCTGTTGCTTCCTTCAAAGTATCCATAGTACACAAATCGCACGCTGTCTCTTCGTAATACTGAAAGGAGAGTATCGTAGTTTTCGACAAGAGGAAAAGGGTACCATTTCATGTTGAGCAGGTACGCCATGTGGGGTTTCCGGGCGGCAACCTGCGCGGTGCTGAACCGATCGTCGAATTTCTTATGGTACCATTCGCTCATATGGATCATGTCCTCGGCGCTTCTGTTTGCCATCATCACCGAATTGTATGACCACGAAGCCATGAGTGTAAGAACTACGACTGCGACGACCGTGAGATTGACGACGGCGACGAGCACTTTGTCCCTCCGCACAGCCGCCAGAATCCGCTTGATCGCATACGACGCAAAAAAAGCATAGAAGGGGAGAAGGAAAAGCGAAAACCGTTCCGTATAGAACATAGTCAGCAAGACGGCAAAGAAGGAGAAGTAGATCGCCGCAAGTCCCACGGCTTTTTTTGACGGCCGGGAAACTGCAAAGAGGGCAATTCCGGCGGCGGAGGGGATTCCGATAAAAAGATTATTGAGCGAGCTGATATCGTTGACGAAATGCTCATAAGTGTTGACCAGCAGCGTCTTCACGACGAGGATCGGGTCGGTGCTGAGCACATCCCAATACGATGTATATTTGTGTGCCGCCTTGAACCAGAATTGATCCCAGTTGGCTAACCCCCCTCCGAAGAGCTCGAACGCCAGGTTTTGATAATCGGTATTGTAGAAGAAGCTCCCTTTGTGGATTTTCAAATAGATCGACCACGGGGCGATCGTCGCGAGGAAAACAATCCCCCAAATTGCACCCGCTTTGATTTTGCTCGTCCCCTTCACCTGCAGCGCACCGAACGCCAGGACCAGCGGAATTGAGACGAGGAAAACAATCCCGTTGTAACGAACAAGATATCCGCACGCAAGTAGTACCGCTGAGCCGCACAGTTCCGGTATTGTCACCTCCGGTCTTCTGAAGAGAAGAAATATTCCCGCCAATGCAAGCATCACGAAGAACATGTCTGTCCCGGCTGAATAGCTATAGACCACAAAGGAGACATTAACGGCGGTGAACGCCGTCGTAAGAAACGCCATGTCGGCCGAGGCGATCGCCTTTGTCATTTCAAAAACGGTGTACAAGACCATGGCCGCGGAGAAGATCGCGATCATGATGCCGGTCCTGAAAAGGTCCCCCGCAACCAGGGACGTCAGGGCGAGGATGATCGGATAGAGAGGGCCGTGGTAGGCGTCGATGACCATCGTCCCCGAAAGAAATGCCTTTGCCTCGGGGGCATAGCCGCCGTAGAAATCGGTCTCCACGTCGAAGCCCCCCAATTTGTGCAGTGTCAGCGCGAAGTACAACACGATCGCCATGAACGACAGCGAGAGCACGTTCGGAAAAAACTTCCATTCGTACAGCCGGGCAAGCGGGCTTAAAATTCTTACGTCGGGTTCCTTCGATGGTCCGTCGGAAATTTTTTTCTTTCCAGCTGCCACGTGGTTAGAGAATTATTTTAAGAAAAGATCCAATTACTAGGAACCGGAGCTATTGAAGCGGCGGCAGTTCACACAGAGGCACGATCCTCGCCGTCGGTATCGCGCGGCTTCCCATGCCGGCGAACCATAGGCCAGGGACAGCCTAAAGGAAATGAATAAAGACAACCGTTGCCACCAGGATCTCGAAATAAATCGGCGTGATGTTGTCTTCAACAGCAATTCGGGTAATGCCGGTGAGCGGAATATTCACGTTCACCGTTCGCGATGAATCTCTCTTTGTTTCGATGCCGCGGCCGCGGAGGCAATCTGCAGAGTCGATGTTCCAATTCGGAGCGAGCGTATACCTGCTGCTATCCGCTGTCGTTACCTCGACATTCTCCTGATAATGTTTGGAATACTCGCTGGGGCTGATCGTTGTCATGCAGCCGGCGAAAACGCACGCGGCAACGAAGAGTAGTTTGATGCCCGGAAACAGTCGCCTCTTCGTCGCCATAATCCTAGCTCGCTTTTTCCTTTTGAGAGCGGCGGTAGAACGCAACGTTAAAGACCAGCGACAGTCCGATAAAGAAGCCGCTGATGAAGTGGACGAGGTCGCTTTCTTTTACAAAAATATTAAGAAGCACGCCGATCGCCAGGGAAAACTGTCCTGCCAGAAAATATGGATTGTTCCTTTTCATTTCTCTCGCTGCAATAGTGATGCGTTATTCAACATCTCTCGCGGGGGGTATGTTCCTCGCGGACCCGGCATCGACGTAAATCCACGCGTGCCGCCCCGATGCCAGCGTTTCGGCGACCCGCACATAGTGTGACGCATTTTCGTAGAGGTCGGCTGCCGCAAGTTCCGCTTCGGTAATCTCGAAAACCGTTCCGTCAACGCGGCTCGCATCATTGCCGTTGAAGACGGCGCTCGCATAATGCGTCGTGCCGAGCTCAGCTTCGATTTTCGGATCGTTGATTCTTACGGACGCCCGCTCGAACCTTGGAAGCTCGTCTGCCTGGCCGGCGAGGAGCCTTCCAAAGATAGTCAATTGCACCTTCTTTTGCTGTAACGTTCCGTATGAAAAGAGGAGGGGCATTGCGGCAATCATCGATCATGATTTCAAAAGCGAGCGCCGCTTTGCCGCCGGGGATGAACGCCGGGCTGACGGATGGACGGTCGGTGATTTATCAGGTTGTTCTAGTGAGCCGATCAGATAGTCCGATAATTGAATGTAGCTCCGCACGGATTCTTGCGATGGATTGAAAGTTGTTTGATGAAGCGCCTGGTTTCTGAGGCTGAATAATTCGCCATAAAGCGCAAATGCGGAAGGGGGTACACGCAACGGCCGGTCGATCCCATGCTTTTCGACAGCCTTCTCTACATCCAGCCAGGCCTCAAGAATTGCGGAGCGAGGGTCTGCCGGCGCCTGGCGAAGCAGGCGTTGCTGCCGTGGCGATGACTGAAAGCTCTTTAATTGAGAAGGATCAGTTTCTATTTGACTCCGCAGCGCTTTGATCGCCGTATCGAAATCGACTTCCATCGGACCTGCCTTGAATTTTTTCAGACGTGGAAGAATCAATATGATCTCCTTTCGAAGAAAGAAGACGAGCATTATTGTGACGAGCGGCCAGGCGGCCGTGTCGAGAACTTTTGTTATAAATGTCAGGGTATCCATGGTCTTTCGGCGGATTGACAGTGAACTGGATTCAACTTCGCTGAAACTCTCTGCACGTGGTTGGTGCAGGGGATCTGTTCCTCAGGAAGACTGAATTGGAAGGAAAACGGGAATAAGCCCCTATGCCCCCTGCGCTGAGGTGCTACTTACCAAATATTCGCGAAAATTGCAAGCCTGACGGTGCTCGAATTTTAAGGACTTAATAGGAATCCCTCATACGAGTATTTCCCACAAAGAATCAATTACCCTCTCTATCAGGACGGATTTGAGCTCAACCACCGTCTTATCATTCTGTCAGAGTCCCCTTATAAAGGGGGAGAGAGAAAGCTAAAGGGATCCTCCAAAGGAGTCTGGCAAAGCTGTGGCTTCAGAATTATTGACCTGGGGGAGGATCAATGTCGATACCGCCGAGTAACCCCGCGGGTTTTTCTGATGTTATACCCTACCGGTGCGTCACGAAGTGTCATGGACTCTCCCGAAATGTTGGCTCAGTCATTTGTTTCGATAAGCATGACACGGAAAAGGCCCCGGTTCAGCCATTCCGATGACCGACAAAGTTATCGAAAATTTAGGCCGGCCAAACAGGGGACTCCCCATATTTTTACCTCAATAAACTCAAAATCCCACTTGACATGAAATCAAATATTTTCTATAATACAAACGTTTGCGGGAACGATTGCAAAAGATGAAGCATTCAACCATTATAGACATTGCGGAAAAGCTAAAGATCTCGCCTTCGACCGTTTCGCGGGCGTTAAGCGACCATCCGGATATTCGAAGAGAGACCAAGGAGCGGGTGAGGGCTGTTGCAAAGGAACTTGGGTACTCTCCCAATCCAATCGCCCAGAGTCTGAAACGAAGCCGCACCACGACCATCGGAGTGATAGTCCCGGAAATCAAACACGACTTCTTCTCATCCGCCATCAGCGGAATAGAAGAGGTGGCCTATCAATCGGGTTACACCATCATTCTCACACAATCGAACGAAAGCTTCGAGCGGGAAGTCGTCAATACGAACCTCCTGATGCACCAACGAGTGGCGGGGGTGATAGTATCGATCTCGCAGAACACGAAGAGCGGCGCTCATTTCAACGACCTGCTGAAGAGACGCATCCCTCTGGTCTTCTTTGACCGGGCGTGCGATGGCATAGTCGCGAGCCGGATCGAGGTGGACGATTATAAAAGCGCGAAGAGCGCGGCGAAGTATCTTGTAGAACAAGGCTACAAGAAAATATTCCATTTAGCCGGACCGAAGGAACTGGGCATCTGCGTAAAAAGAAGGGACGGTTACATCGAGGCGTTGAAAGAAAGCGGTCTGCCGTTCAACAATGATTCGATCCGGTACGGAGGGCTGCACGAAGAGGACGGATACAATTCGATGAAGTATCTGATCGAAAATAAAATGATTCCCGACGCGATCTTTGCCGTGAACGATCCTGTTGCCATCGGCGCATATCAGATGATTAGGGAGGCAGGATTGAAGATTCCCAACGATGTCGCGATACTGGGTTTTTCCAACAATAAAATTGCAACGTTGATCGATCCGCAGCTCACCACAGTGGACCAGCCATCGTTTGAGATGGGAAAAAAGGCGGCGGAGATTCTCATTCGTACAATAGAAGGGGACATCACCGAAGCTCAAACCGTGACTCTCGAGACGAAGCTGATGATCCGTGGTTCGACATAAATTTTTTTTGAGGTTTCTGCAAACGTTTGCAAAGAACCTGTCTTTGCAAAAGCGTTTGCAGGGAGCATTGCAACTTTAAATATCTCTCGAAAGGTTATGATGAGTCTTTCCGCGTCGGTAGAAAAAAAATTCAAGTCACTTTTTAGCGAACAGCCCCTTTTTGTCCGGTCTCCTGGAAGAGTGAATCTTATCGGCGAGCATACGGACTACAATATGGGCTTCGTCCTTCCTGCAGCCATCGACAAAGCGATCTATTTTGCCGTCGCTCCCCGCAGCGACGCCGTCTGCCGGATCGTTTCGATAGACATGAACGACGAGCATTCATTTGCCTTGAACGATCTTCATGCATCTCCCAAGGGGTGGCCGAATTACCTCATGGGGGTCGTCGACCAGTTCCTCAAGGGACGATACAATTTACTCGGCTTCAATTGCGTCTTTGGCGGAGACATACCGATCGGTGCTGGACTCTCTTCTTCCGCCGCGCTCGAAGCCGGCCTGGCGTACGCGCTGAACAGGATTTTTGAGCTGAAGATCGGTGATCTGACGTTGGTACGGATGTCGCAAAAAGCCGAGAACGAATTCGTCGGCGTACAATGCGGCATCATGGATCAATACATCAACATCTTCGGACGGGAAGAAAAAGCTCTTCAGCTCGACTGCCGTTCTCTTCAGCATATCTACTATCCCTTCGACGAACGCATCGCTGTGGTCCTGTTCGATACGCGTGTCTCCCATTCCTTGGCGTCGTCCGAATACAATAAAAGAAGAAAAGAATGCGGCGAAGGAGTGGAGATCGTCAAGAAATCGTATCCTGGCGTCACGCACCTCCGCGATGTCTCGGCCGAAATGCTCGAAGCATGCAAGCCTATGATGAGCCCGCTCATTTATCGACGGTGCAAATATGTCATCGAAGAAAATAATCGGGTTCTGAACGCCTGCCGTGCACTCGAGGCGAAAGAGATCGCAGCCTTCGGCCGGTATATGCAGGAAAGCCACAACGGCTTGAGCCGGGGATTTGAAGTGAGCTGTCCCGAGCTCGATTTTCTGGCGGAGGCGGTAAAGGAAATTCCCTCCGTGTACGGGGCACGGATGATGGGGGGAGGGTTCGGCGGATGCACCATCAACCTGGTCGAGAGAGATTCCGTGGCCGATGTGACGAAGACCGTTACTGAAAGATACGGAAAGCGCTTCGGTGTCGACCTGAAGACGTACGTCACAGCGATCAGCGGCGGGACCTCCGTCGCGACAGAAAAAGGTGATACAAGAGTTTCCTGACGATTAACAACTTATGCAACGAGCACAGATTGCCTGAACGACCATCAAGGACGGAGGTACAATGATATCGAGGATCTCTACTGCCTGTTTTGTAATCGTCTTCACCATGTTCCCGTTCCAGCTATCATGGGGCGCGGAAGGGAAAGTTCAGGGGAAGGTGACGGATAAGACGACCGGCGAGCCGTTGATCGGAGCCAATATTTTTCTCGACGGAACCAGCAGAGGAACGGTGACCGACATCGACGGAAAATATGTCATTCCGAATGTTCCCGAAGGAACGTACACGGTAAAGGCGTCGTATATCGGCTACAAAACGAACTCGAAAAGTATAGAAGTGAAGGGGGGGGAGCCGGTTGATGCGAGCCTCAAATTGGAAGTGGTCGGTGTTACCGCGGCGGAGGTGGTCGTGACGGCTCAGGCGAGCGGACAGAACTCGGCGATCAACCAGCAATTGGCCTCGCAGAACATCGTCAACGTCGTGTCGTCGGCGCGCATCCAGGAGCTGCCCGACGCAAACGCCGCAGAATCGGTCGGCAGGCTGCCGGGTGTCTCGCTCGTCAGGAACGGCGGCGAGGCGACGCAGGTCGTGATCCGCGGACTGCAGCCTCAATACAACGTCATCACAGTGGACGGCGTACCGATCCCGGCAAACGATGCGGGGAGCATTTCATTCAACACCGGCACGGGCGCACCGGTGAATTCACCAGGCGGCCGCGGGGTCGATATGAGCATGATCTCCTCAAACTCGTTGGAAGGGATCGAACTCTATAAAACGGTAACTCCTGACATGGATGCCGGCGTCCTTGGGGGCGTCGTCAATTTCGACATCCGGGAGGCGAAGGGGACGGCCACGGGGGGGACTTCGGTCACGCTCCTTGCACAGGGTGCCTACAACGACCTCATGAGCACCGCGAAGGATTATAAGATCGTCGCAAGCGGAGAGCAGCGATTTTTCGACGACCAGCTCGGCGTTTTTGTACAGGGGATCGCCCAGCGGCAGAACCTCACGTCGAATCAATTCGGAGGTTCGTACTATCAGCCCAACAAACAGGACAAGCCCGACTCGATCGTCCTTGGCAGCATGAACCTGACCTTTTCACCGAACCAACAGCAGCGATACGACGGAACTGTCACGATCGATTACCGGCTGCCGGACGGCAAGATCGCTCTTCTGAATTTGTACAGCCACGGCAAGATGTCGAACGAATCTCATTCTGAGACGTACGACCTTGCCAACTACGGGAACGATATTCAATTGGGCACCTCGTTGTCGACGAACGAGCTCAATGTCGTTTCAAATATTCTGGATTATGAGCAAACGCTGGGCGCGGTAAAAGTGAACGTGAAACTTTCGAATGCGTATTCTGACAATCTCACCCCGAGCGGATGGTCGGTCACCTTCGATCAGCTCTCTGCCGGGACGGGCAGCATCCCGAATTATGACAGCCCGGTTCAAATCGCTCAACAGGCGCATCCGCTCATCAACCTCAATAACATGTCCTGGGCCGGGAATTCGACATGGAGGAGCTACAACAAGCAGGATGACAAGCAGGCCTCTGCCGATCTGCAGACGAGTTTTAATCTGTCCGACCTGATTTCCGTCAATGTCAAAGGGGGAGGCCAGTACCGGTACACCACCCGATACTATAATTATGACGACGGCTTCGGCAGCCTGTTCAGCGGAGCGGCGGCGGGATTCCGTTACAATCTTGTGCAAGCCCTCCCGTGGCTGACTCAGGCGCCGTATAATTTCGATCCGACGGGCAACAGATATTTTCCTGTCAACGGATTCTACAATCCGAACATGAATTTCGGAAAATTTCTGAAGGGGGAATACGGAATGTATTCCGCGATCGATGCGGGGACGATCGATAAGATCATCAGCGAAATAAAATCACTGGGGGCGGCCACGGCGACGCCGCAAACGGTTCCGAGCTATTTGCCGGACCAGTACGGCTCCATTGCCAGCGATTACTCCGGGAATGAATTCAGAAGCGCCGAGTATCTGATGGCAACGATCAATCTGGGACCGCAAATAACGATCATACCCGGGGTCAGGTACCAGGGGCTTAAAACGTCTTACACTGCGCCCCATTTTATCGGCGACGCGGACGCCACCAACCCGTACCCAAACCCGCTCCAGTATTCGCTGGTGACCCAGGATGAGTATCACGGATATTGGCTGCCGGACGTGAGTGCAAAATACGACCCGCTGGTGTGGCTCAGCATTCGGGGATCGTATACCAGTACGCTTTCATACCCGGATTTCAGCACGATCGTGCCGAGGGAAGATGTTTCGAGCAATAGCGGCCACTATGTGGTATGGAACAATTATTCGCTGCGGCCGGCCTATGCGCATAACTACGACCTCCGCGTAGCTGTCTACGATAACAACGTCGGTCTGCTTGCCGTCAGCCCGTTCGTCAAGCGGATCGATGACCTGATTTTCAGCCAAGGGACGTACATCGCCGACCCAACGAAGTATCCCGGAGTTCCCAGTTATACAAAGACTTTTTCGCTCACCACGTACATCAATAATCCGTACCCGGTGACGATCGCGGGAATTGAATACGAATGGCAAACGCATTTCTGGTATTTGCCCGGGCCGCTGAGCGGATTAGTCCTCAACGTCAACTATACGTATATCCCGGCCAAGGCCTTCAACACATACAACGCGCAGTATCCTATCACCCTCACGGAGCATTCGCCGGTGTATCCTTTCCCCACCATCCATGTCGATACCACATACACCGACAAGCTCATCCAGCAGCCGAACGAGATCATGAACGTGTCGGTGGGATATGATTACGGCCAGTTCTCGATCCTGGCTTCAATGATCTATCAATCGCAGGTGTACAACGGCACAAACTTCTACAACTCGCTCCGTTCGGACAAAACGAAGTACTCGCGGTGGGACCTTTCTGTAAAACAGGGGCTGCCGTGGGGCGGCCTCGAGGTCTACTTCGATTTGAATAACCTCAACAGCGAAGAAGACATCTATCTGGTCAGGGGATCGGGCTTTCCGAACTCAGAATCGAATTACGGTTTGACAGCCGATCTTGGACTCCGTTGGAGACTCGACTAATTGACTGAACAGACACCAACAAAGAAAGGAGGGATCAAATGAAGGCGAAATTCCCTTAGGGGATAGCGTTACTTCCGGAAATTTCGATACCAAGTGGCGGGTGCGAGGTTCGTGAGGCGATGAACATCGTTAGCAAGCAGCAAAGCATAAACAAGGCAACAATTTCACTCTAGAGGAGGCAAGTCATGAAAGTAACATCACTGTTGTTACTATTGATTTCTGTGATGGCGCTGTCTTTTGTGCCATCAGCTTCGTTCGCGGCCGCCGACACTGTCGTCGTGACGGCGTTGCCGCCGGGCAATCTGAATAATATCATCAACGCGGATACCACCGCGACGGGGTTCGTCAAGCCGAACACTGTTTTTCTTCTGAAACCCACCGGCACCATCGACACGGTCTATTATATGACGGCGCCGATATCGTCAAAAGGGAGCATCACGATCGTGGGGTATCTCAATCACGCAACCGGTCATCCGCCGGTCGTCGCTCCTTCGATTGCCGAGGACAATTCGTCGATCGGCAACTTCTTCAGCCCGCAGGGCAATGATACGCTTTCACTCAAGGGCATCTATTTTATGGGAACGAGAACCGACAGTATCTCGTTCACCGGCAGATTCGTTGCTCCGGCAGGCGATTCCAACGTTTTTTATTTTGACCACTGCATTCTCGAGAACATCTCCGGAGCCGGCACTCCGAACCTGTTTGATACGTGGAATCACGACCACAACAGCTTTTACATTACCAATTGTGAATTCAGGAATAACCAGGATGACAATCCACAGAACCCCGGTTTCGCGTGGATCGACCCGGGAACGTATCCGTGCGATACGGCAAAGTTCTGGAACAACACGTTCTTCCTGACCGGCGGATATGTTCTTGGATCGTCGGGATACGGCGCGACCTATCTCGATTTCCAGCACAACACCATATTTATTTCAGGACAAGGCGGCGCGTTCGACTTGTATCAGATGCACCATGCGGTGATCAAGAACAATATCTTCTTCAGTGTTTCATCGGCAGCGTACCCGAACTCGTGGTACAACAACGCCGCCGGCTCATGGGGCTCTGCGGTCATTCCGTTGGACTCGCTCCGTTCGTTGACCTCCGCTCCCTACAACATGACAGAAGCAGACAGGCATCTCACGATCTCGAACAACGCCTATTGCTGGCCGAAACAAATAACCGACAACTGGGCGTTGCTTAACAGCGGCGCCATCGCCGGCGCAGCGTCGAATATTCCGTTGCGCGCGCCGGACTTTATCAATTCGCAGCCGGGCATGCTGACGAACAAGACGGCGTGGCCGAACATTACCGCTGCAAGCAACGACAGCGTTGACCCGGGATTCAATAGTACGCTCGTGCAATTGGCGGCTGGAAAAATGGCCGTCTTTATCGATACGGTGTGGGCTAACAGCCAGTCGGGCATGGGGATTCGTCCCTATGTGTATGCGCTCGACGATCCGCCGACATGGACGGGCGTTTCCAACACGTGGGCGGCAACCCAAGGGTATCCCGTGCCTGAAAATCTGCGCTACAGCAATACCTCGCTCCAGTCTGCAGGTTCGGATGGAAAAGCGCTCGGCGACCTGAACTGGTTCCCGGAACAGCTCACGGCGGTCAAAGAAGCGCCGAGCACGGTTCCGATGGCGTTCTCGCTGAGCCAGAATTATCCTAACCCGTTCAACCCGGCATCGAAGATCGAGTTCACGATCCAGTCGTCGGGCTACACGACGTTGAAAGTGTACGACGTACTCGGCAGAGAGGTCGCAACGCTTGTCAATGAAGTGAAAGCTCCGGGAAGCTATACCGCAACGTTTGACGGCAGCAAACTCTCGAGCGGAATCTATTTCTATACGCTCAGAGCCGGCAGTTTTACTGCCACAAAGAAGATGCTGCTGCTGAAGTAAAAGCTCACGCTGAACACAGAGAGCTGAATCCCATTCTCCTCAGGAGTCAGGCGGCATTGAACTTAGATGCCGCCTGATCACCGGGAGAGGGGTGTCGGGCAATGGTGACTGTGAACGGGATCAAGGCTTGTTGAGATGATGTTTTACAGATTGTTGATGTGAACAGGCAAAGGAAGAGGTATGAAATGAAAAATTTTACGATACGCCCGCCGCAAAGTTACGTCGCAATATTTATTATCTTCTTCTTTGCCTTGCTGGATGTTCGCGATGCACGCGCGCAATTCGCATACGGCGCGGACATCGGATGGCTGTCGCAGATGGAGGCATCGCATGTTGTCTTCAAGGACAACGCGGGAGTCCAGAAGAACTGCATGGAAGTCCTGAAAGAGAAGGGGATCAATGCGCTCAGGTTCAGGGTGTGGGTGAATCCGAGCCCGGCATACTGCGGAAAAGAAGATGTTGCGTATATGGCACACCGGGCGGACAGCATGGGTTTCAAAGTAATGCTCGATTTTCATATGAGCGACACGTGGGCCGACCCCGGGCATCAGACCAAACCGGCGGCGTGGGCGCACGATTCCGTAAGCCAGCTGCTCGCCGATATCTACAATCATGTGCGCGACGTCCTTGATACGCTGAAATCACTTGGCGTCACCCCGGCGTGGGTGCAGATCGGAAATGAGACTAACGACGGGATGCTCTGGCCGGACGGACAAGTGTCCAAAGGTCATATCGAAAATTTTGCCGCCATGATCCAGAGCGGCTACAATGCCGTGAAGTCGGTGGACAGCAGCATCCAGGTGATCGTTCATCTCGCCAACGGGCATGACGACGGTTCGTTCCGGCAAATGTTTGACAATCTGAAATTCTTCGGAACCCACTGGGACATCATCGGGATGTCGGTCTATCCGTACTGGGCGAACCTGCCGTGGGCTGAGGACGACAGCCTCGCCCTCATCACGATGAACGACATGATCGCGCGGTACAGCACAAAAGTGATGGTGGTGGAAGCGGGGTATCTCTATAATCAGGCCGTTCCCGCCAACGCATACCTTCTTGACCTTATCGCGAAAACGAAATCGGCGGGAGGGCTTGGAGTGTTTTACTGGGAGCCCGAAAGCTACAACTGGCAGGGATACCAGCTCGGAGCCTGGGATCCTGCGACGAAAGAACCGACAGTTGCAATGAATGCCTTTTTAGGGCTGGGCCCGACGTCGGTCCATGGCACAACGGAACTTCCCCATCTCGATTTCAATATCTATCCGAACCCGTTCAATCCGAGTACGAACATTCAGTACTCGCTGCCGCAGCGCGAAAAAGTCGTCATCAAAATTTATGACACGCTCGGACAGCCGGTGCAAACGATCGTCGATGCGACCGAAGAAGCAGGACTGCACACGGTCGTCTGGTCGGGGAAGACCATAAACGGCCGGCCGGCGGCATCGGGCGATTACTTCGTCAGCTTCAGCCATGATGGAAGTGTCCAGGTTCATAAAATAACCTTGTTGAAATAAAAGGCCGGGGATATTTTCAGGACAGTTTTGTCATGCGGCGGTAATTGAAGCAAGGCCGCCGCAGTGCATTCCATCCACAAGAGACAGACCTCACGATCAAATCTGTTGTGAAAAGATCTTTCATCGCATCGAACCAATAGGTCGAAGTATGAAGCACCGCATGAGATCAATTGCCTTTGCCGTCCTTCCTCTCTTCATGATCGTCTTTGCCGGCACCGCTCCTGGTCAAGAACATTCGAGTGCACGAAGGCATTTATTGATGGATTTTAACTGGAAGTTCACGCTCGGCGATCAGAAGGGAGCCGATGCTGCTTCCTATGACGACGGCGGCTGGCGTGTGCTGGACCTGCCGCACGACTGGAGCATCGAAGGGGAATACAGCAACAACGCGCCGACCGGAGGCAGCGGCGGTTATCTCCCTACCGGGATCGGATGGTACCGCAAACACTTTCGCCTCCCCGATCTGTCCGCTTCAAAGGAAGTGTGGATCGAGTTCGACGGCGTTTACATGAACAGCGATGTATGGCTTAACGGGCATCACCTTGGAAACCATGCGTACGGGTATACAAGTTTCTTTTATGATCTGACGCCGTATCTCACCGCCGGCGAGAATGTCCTTGCCGTCCGCGTCGACAATTCTCTCCAGCCCAATACACGATGGTACTCCGGATCGGGGATCTACCGCCATGTCTGGCTTGATGTCATCGATCGGCTTCACATCGGTCATTGGGGAATCGCTGTCACAACGCCCGATGTCTCCGAAGATACAGCGGTGATGGAAGTGAAATCGGTCATCGAAAACAACGGGACGGGGGCAAAGAATGGAAGGCTGGTAACGACGTTGATTTCAGCCGGCGGACAAAAAGCAGCAAGTGAAGAGAACAGGTTTGCATTAAAACCGGGGGAGCATGTCGAGCTGGATCAACAGTTCCATATCGCCAAACCGGATCTTTGGTCTCTTGATTCGCCGGCAATGTATCAACTTCAATCAGAAGTTTTTGACGGAAATAATAAGGCCGACGAAACGGTCACGCGGACCGGCATCCGAAAGATCGAGTATAATGTCGATGAAGGATTTTTCCTGAACGGCAGGCACGTTAAGATGAACGGCGTCTGTCTCCATCATGACGGCGGCTGTGTCGGTTCCGCCGTTCCCGAAGATGTCTGGCAGCGCCGGCTGGAGATATTGAAGTCGATGGGATGCAACGCGATCCGGACTTCGCACAATCCTCCGGCTCCCGAGTTTTTGGACCTATGCGACCGCATGGGATTCCTCGTTATGGACGAGCCGTTCGACGAATGGAAGTACGGGAAAAGGAAATACGGTTACCACGACTATTTCGACGACTGGTCGCAGCGCGACCTGGTCTCGATGATCCACCGCGACCGGAACCATCCTTCCGTCGTTTTGTGGAGCGCTGGGAATGAAATTCCCGAACAGAAATCGGAGAGCGGAGCCGCGATGCTCGGCGCACTGGTCGAAACATTCCATCGCGAAGATCCGACGAGGCCGGTCACCTCGGCGTGTGACAATATCGCCGCAGACGGCGGTGCGACGACCCTCGCCTTCCTGAACAGCCTCGATATTGTCGGCTACAACTATGTCGACCGATGGCACGAGCGGCGGGAACTGTTCTACAGTATCGACCGTCACGACCATCCCAATTGGAAAATGATAGGCACCGAAAGCTCCTCAAACAGCGGCGGCATTCGCGGGGCATATTCGCTCGGCGGCGATTCAACCGTCGTTCGTCCCGATTACAATTATCAGATGATCGATGCTGAGCAGCTCTGGAAATTCGTCAGCACGCGCCGCTACGTCATCGGCGATTTTATGTGGACCGGCATCGATTACCTCGGCGAATCGCAATGGCCGTACAAGAACGATTCCTTCGGCGTCCTTGACCTCTGTGGCTTTCCGAAGGACGGATATTACTTCTACCAAAGCCGGTGGACCGAACCGCCGATGGTCCATCTGTTTCCGCATTGGAACTGGAGAGGACGCGAGGGGCAGGTGATTCCGGTCCTTTGTTACACGAACTGCGACGCGGTGGAACTGTTTCTGAACGGAAGATCCTTCGGCGAAAAGCGGATCGAATTTCCACGGCAAGGGCATTCCGGCGCGTGGAATTTGTACGATAAGCCGCTTGTGAATGCGACCACGGGGGACTTGCATCTGCAGTGGGACGTTCCGTATACGCCGGGAACGCTCAAGGCGGTCGGCAAGAAAGACGGCAAGATCGTCTGTACACAAGAGATCCGCACGACCGGCGATCCTTCAGGCATTCGGCTCAGCGTTGATCGCGATACACTCAAAGCGGGGGAGCGGGGCGCGGCCAATGTCAAGGTGGAAGTTGTTGATGAAGCCGGGAATATTGTCCCGACGGCGGATAATCTTGTGCATTTTTCTCTGGCAGGGCCCGGAAAGATCATCGGTGTCGACAACGGAGATCCGGCAGAACATTCTTCCTACAAGGCCGACCGGCGGAAAGCCTTCAACGGACTATGCTTGGCTGTCGTCCGGCCGACAAATACGGCGGGAACAATTATGATAACCGCCGCCTCAGAGGGATTAAAAACATCGACACTTCAACTGCAAGTGCAGAAAGGAAATCCGATCCCTGCCGTTCCGTGATGTGCGCTCCATGTCACTCAGAAGAAGGCGAAAAGCAAAAACCCGGCGGGATGGCTGCTGGGTTTTTTTGTTTCGCGCAGTCCAAGCGGGGAAATTGATAATGCCCGTAAACAGTGATATATTTACGGGCGAATCAACCAACAGAATTGGAAGAGGGAATTTTATCCTTGTCCGGCTCCAGCAGCTGGACGGTACACAACACAACATCGACCTCACGTGAAAATTATCCTCAGCAGGAAGGGCCTCGATTCGCGGTCGGGGGGATTCCCGAGCCCGATCTTCTCCAACGGCAAGATGGTGCCGCTCCCCGTTCCCGACAAACAGTCCCGCATTAAATACGGCGACGTGCGTATGAACGGTTATGATTTGGGAGGACTTGTGGCCGCACTCTCAAGGGGAGCGATGACTTCCGACGACCGGGCTCATCTTGATCCCGACCTCGTCTCCGACAGTCTGGACCGAGGGAGCGAATGGAGGTCTTTCTTCGGACAAGCTGGTGTTTCGCAGGATCATCTAAAGAAAGAGGGGGTCGGCGCGAACGACCTCTTCATCTTCTTCGGGCCGTTTCAGAACGTCCTCAATGTAGGGGGGGAGATGGTGTTCAACCACAACGACCGGGAGCGGCATGTGATGTGGGGATGGATGCAGGCCGATGCGGCTATTGAAGTGAACACTGACCATGAAAAAGACTTTCAGTGGGTTCACTACAATCTCCATTATAAGAAGCATAAAGAAAGCAATTATACGTTGTATCTTGCCAAGCAGTTTCTCAACCTTCCGGGGATGAAAACAGAGCATACAGGCGCGGGAATATTCAGATCCTTTGGCGCCGATCTGCAGCTGACGAATCCCGACGGGGATAAAGTCAACGACTGGCGACTTCCGAAGTGGTTCTATCCCCGGGAAGGAGCGAAACCCCTGACATATCACGGGGAAATCAACCGCTGGTCGCGCGGCGGCCAGTACTGTTATCTTGATTCGGTCAGCCGCGGGCAGGAATTCGTGTTGGACTGCGCGGAATACCCGGAGAGCATTGGCTGGGTGCACGACCTCATCAGCCGCTTCGGTTGATCTTCCGGGTTTTCCGCCAGGGCTTCTCCCGTATTATTTCGCTTGTGCAGACGAATAGATGCCGAATAAGTCGTACGGCCTCTTGCTGAAAGTATCGTTCAACAAGGAACTTGTCAGGAAGATAAAACCGACGAATCCGAGAAGAACGAGGAACTGGGCCATCGACGTCTTTTGAATTTCATGCTTCGACTTTACGTCGCATACCTCGCCGGGACAATATTGCGCTTTTTCCTTGTAGAAAAATGAATACACCTTGCATCCCAAGCAGATGCCGAAGGCCGATTCAAAAAATAAGAACGCCAAACAGACGAGACACAGGCTTCCCGTGATCGGGCTGAAGGCGTTGACGATCACCAGAAAGATGAACATAACGGCCGATATCGCGAGACCGATCATCCAGGCAAATTTCTTCTGCTGAGCACCGACGTACTCCGGCACCTGATTCCGGACGATCAGACGTCCGATGATCAGTGTTGGCGAATATTTCGGGTTAATAAAAACGCGGATGAGAAAATCAGTCAGGAAGAACGTCAGCACGTACTTGACGAGGATGAAATTCTGCTTGAAAAGGATCATGATCAACGACATGAACACTGCTACAAACAATAATCCGGCCGACGCGCGAATTTCCCGTTCATTGAGGACAGGAATGGCATAGCCTTCCACATGTTCACCGAAACCGAAAACTGTACTCATGAGACCCTCTGCTTTCTTTTTGTTCTGTGGGTGACGCCCCGGTAGCAACGACTAGATGTTTGCAGGACTGCTGCTGTTTGAACGGGATTTGGGGGGATTTGTTGCGGGGAAATTCGATACACGAGGGGATTGACCGTGCTCAAAGGGCCAGGAATGGTTGGAGCGCCGAACATTAAGCGCTACACGACGATGGCGAAGAGGTCGTTATTTGGCGCGCAGCTGGTCAAAAACTATTTTAGCAGCAGCATTTTCTTCGTATCTGTGTACTTCTTATTCGAATTGGATGCAGGCAGGACAGTGATTTGGTAAAAATAAATGCCGGAGGGAGCGCTGGCATTCCAGGACTTAGTAAATGATCCAGGGCCAGCAATTTCATTCGCTAATTCCGCTACTTCTTGTCCCAGAATATTGAAAATTGTGAGACGAATAGGGCTTTGCTCTGGGATATCGAAGCGGATGGTCGTCGACGGATTAAATGGGTTGGGATATGATTGATACAAAACGAAGTTGTCCGGAACCGTCGACATTGCTGATTTCACAACTGTGGACGAAAGGTGCCAACCCCCTTCGTGAAACAGCGTATCGATTTCTGCGCGAGTCAAAGCGCGGTTATAGATACGAATATCGTCGATAGCGCCTAAGAAAAAGTTCCCGGTCGGGTCGAAGATGCCTCCCCCGCCGATGTTGAAATAATACTTCGTGCTGCCGAACGATGCGGCCGACGTCGGCGTTGACTTTTTCATAATGCCGTCGACATAGAACCAGAGAGAATCCGAATCAGCAACCGCCGTTACCATGTGCCAACCGCTAACCATTCCGGAGGTGGAAACCAATACCCCTTTTCCTATCCGGTCCAGCCACGCGTCCATGTTCGCCGTATCCAAAAATCCAAACTCGAAGAGATCGTTCTGACCGAAGAAACCTATTCTCACTCCAAGAGATTCGGGGTATATCCAGCCTGTCGCCGTTAATCCAGAGAAATTATTCAACAGAGACAAGTTTGTCGTAATCGAGCTGCTGGTCCCATTGAATTCGTATGCCTTGTTCGCATTTCCGAAACGGTCGGCCGTCAGCACAGCATTGTTCACCGATCCGTTGTAGCCGATTCCGCTCTCGTCATTGGCATTGCCGTTGAACGGAAAATATGCAATCAATCCGTTCGTTGGCGCTTGAGCGAATCCGAGGCTGAAGGTAATTGCCGCTGATAAAAGAGAAAGAACTAATTTCTTCATGAGAGCCTCCTTTTTCGATCGATAGTCTGACGCGGGACTACGGTAAGATAATATTTCTTAGAGGAGATTTCCACAACGGGTGCCATCACTTAGAGAATTAATGTAAAGATAATTCTTTGACAAGGAGAACGATGTCTATCAAAATGCATCAAGTAGAAAAGTTCAATCCCGCCGTGTTGTGCGTTGGTTATCTTTAGCCATGCGGAGTATTACACGTTTTCAGGAAAACCGAGCAGTCTTTTTTTTGACGGCTCTATGGAGGACGGTTCGAGAAGAAGTGTGAATGTTTTTTTATTGAAAAGCCAACCGCGTCGTAATACTCTCATAATATGCTGCTGGTATACTGGCATGTTATTCCACTGAACTCTTCCACTTGAAAAAGATTGACCTACTATGAACTCAATTGACGATGAATCTGTGATGGCAAATAATAATACTCCTCTCGATGAAATCATTCATTACATTCCTTCCGTTGAATCCAAGCTTCTCGGGGAGCAACTTCAGCCGCTTTTTGGACAGTATAAGAGCAAGTCGCTTGTGGTGACGGAAGCCGGCGCCCCAATCGGGTTTCTCTCATACCGCCGGGTCAACGACCTCTTGTCCACACAATTCGGTTACGCCGTGTATCAAAAGCGTCCGGTGACCGCATTGATGCTGCGCGATTTTCTTTTTGTCGAATCGCACTGCACAATTGGGGAGATTGTTGAACGTGCGCTGGAACGGGAACAGGATATGCTGTATGAAGACATCGTTGTGATCAAAGATGGATTGTACCTCGGCTTGCTTTCAATTGCTCAGGTTCTTTCGGACCAGCGGCGCAACATCACAGAACAAATCCAGCGGCTCGAAGAAAAAGGGCTTGAGCTTGAAGAAGTGAACTCTCAGCTCAAAGAAGCGTTGGCAAACCTTCGCAAGACCGAGCAGCAGCTTCTTCATTCCGAAAAAATGGCAAGCATAGGGACATTGGCAGCCGGCGTGGCGCATGACTTCAACAACATGCTTGCGGTCATCGAGTCGAGCACCTATCTCCTGAAAACGAAACTTCCATTTGGCTCCCCCCTTGTAAAATATTGCGACATGACCGGAAGCGCGATCGAGCGGTCGGCGGACCTCATCAAACAGCTTCTTCAATTCTCTCAGAAGAATGTGATCGATGTGAAATGCACCTCGCTCAACAAGATCGTCCACGACATGCTGCGGATTCTGGAACGCTCAATCGGAAAAAACATCAACGTTGACGTCAAGCTGGACGAAAACCTTCCGACGATCGAAGGAGACGAAACGCAACTGCAACAGGTAATTATGAATCTTGCTATCAATGCGCGGGATGCAATGCCGGAAGGAGGTACGCTTACGATCTCGACTGAAAGCGCTGTGGTTGATTGGCCGTATTGCAAACAGCACCCGCTTTTTGCCCCTGGATCCTACCTCAGGCTTGTTGTGCAGGATACCGGGTGCGGGATTCCCCAGGAAAACCTGCAGCGCATTTTCGACCCTTTCTTCACGACAAAAAAAGTCGGCAAGGGGACAGGGCTGGGGCTCTCGGTCGTCCACGGAATCGTCGAGCGGCACGGGGGGACAATCCAGGTCTACAGCGAAGTAGGAAAGGGGACGGTTTTTCACCTCTATTTCAAACCGTCCGAACGGGGAACGTATATCGAGACGGCTCCAGCGCAGGGCAGGGTGGTAAAGGGGAGCGGGACGATCCTGATCGTCGACGACGAAGAATTGCTGCTGGAACCCAACGCAGAGATGCTTGTCGGATTGGGATACCGCGTGCTCACTGCTTCGAGCGGGTTTCGCGCGGTGGACATTTACCGTGCCAGGCACGCTCAGATCGACATGGTCTTACTCGATATGGCGATGCCCGGCATGGATGGGAGGCAAACCTTTCGCGAGATGAAAGCGATAGACAATACGGCCAGAGTGCTTTTCGCGAGCGGATTCACCGATAACGAGAAGTTTAAGAATGTCATCGATGAAGGAGCTCTAGGGCTCATTCGCAAACCGTTCAACGCACGAGAACTTTCGGAAAGAATAAACTCCATTCTCCGCGAAAATGGCCCTGTAAAGAAATTGGTCCCGGATTCGCTGACGGTGGATTGATCTCGTACGAAATCTTGGAGGAGAAAATTCTGTCCGTTAACCAGTGTTGTCCACGAGAGATGATCGCAGAACATCGTTTACGATGAGCGCCTTTCTCTCGACAGAGATATTGAGGATGCGATTCTTTGAGATGTTTTTTGCCGTCAGCGATAATTCTTTGTGGATATCGGAGTACGACAGGCGCGGATGCTTTTCGGCTTCCCTCGTAATCGCAAATTCACTGCAGGTTTTGCATTTGATCAACTTCCTTCGCGAGGGATCGATCACCACGGCCTCGGAAGGTTTGCCGCAAAGGGGGCACAACTGGATCAGGATGGAACTCATAATTCCTCTTAATAATCGTTGTCTTTCAGGCGAGTCAGAAACATAGAGGCAACCCGGAAAAAGAACGGGTGTGTCGCTACGGGAAATGATTCCGGGGAAGCTTTTCCCCGATCGAATATAGGAGAAGAATACTCAGGAATCAAGAAAGGCGCGAACCAGGTTCGGCATTCGAAGGTGAGGCGTTTGTGAATGATATCAATTTGAAACTCGTCTCACCTTACATCGATTCCCCCCTGATCCTCTCTCTTTCATCCCGAAAAATGCTGAAATTGAGATACTGCCAGAAAGACATAAAATCAATCTCACCGAACGCTGAAAAATATTTTTCCTCGATAGAAAATGGATCCTGAAGAACGAGCCCCTGGCTGGCAGATACGATGCCTGAAATGCGGGCATCTCGATGATTGGGGAAAATACGGAATCCGGATGGCGGGGGCGGGCAAAACCTACACGATCGGGAAATGTCCGAAGTGCGACCGCTTCCGCTTGCATGTCATAGAGAAGAAAAAGCAGGAGCCGGCTCAGTAAGCTGCAATGCTGCGCCCACTACATCCAGCGGCGCACTCGCTTTTTATACTCTGCGTATTGCTCACCGAACGCTCCGGCCAAGATCTTTTCTTCGTTCGGTATGAATCGTCCCCGAATGATTAGCCAAAAAGAGAGAGGTCCGACGAGAGTGCCCCACGTCCCGCACAGAATTGACGCGCCGGCCAGAATCAGAGTCATGCCAAAATACATCGGTTGGCGAAACCATGTGAATGGACCATCGGTGATAAGCGCCGCGGGCTTTTCATAGGGCTTTACGGTTGTCCGTCGCTGTTTGAGAACCCGGTCCGTCCATACGTTAAGCGTGCATCCCAAAATTACGGGAATGATGCCGAGCAGGGTTAGGGGAAAGATAATGAACGATGTTCCTCCGAGAAGAAAATGCATAAGCAGTGCAACTGCAAGCGAGGCAAAAAAGTACGTGGGGGGAAGAATTGATTTTTCAGTCATGATCTTTGTCCTTTAAAAACATCTTCGTTCAATAAGACGTTTATCGAGGAAGAATATGCTGTGCGGTCGCACAGATGATTGGGGAAAAAACGGAAACCGGCCGGTTGGGAGGGGAATATCCACCACAATCGAAAATGCCTGAAATGCAACCGCCTTCGTTTCCTCGTGATAGAGAAGAATAAAACGGTTGCAGTTCAATAGCCAGTGTGTTTCACCTTCGGTGCGTCAAGCACGGACCTGTATCCTCGAAGGCATCCACATCTCTTTCACTACCAGCAGAATACCCCCTACCCCGAGGATGCATCCGGCAAGAGCGACAAGCACGCCGAGCACCGGAATTGCCGTTGCTATCTGGACAATGATCAAGCCGACAAGAAGGGCGCCAAACAAAACATACCGCTCTTTTCCTTCCAGAGTGAAGATCTGCTGCGCGACAACGATCGCGAGAGCGAATTGCGAACAATAGAGGACCCACGCGAAGATTGTCAGAAGCAGGATCGCTAATGGAATTCCGATAAGCGTCAGGCATAGCATGAATGCCGCGATCGGGACGCAGATCATCGCGAGGATTCCCCACACGGCTGACATTCCCCATTCCTTTACCACCGTCTGGCCAAGTTGTCTCAATTGGTTCGGAACAAGAATCGTGACCGCGGCGCCGAAGAAGACCAGGCCGAAGAACCAAAAAACCTTCAGCCAAAAGCGCCAGACGGAAAGGCCGAGGATCTCCGCACGTTTTTCAGGCTGCTGGAGGGAGATATCGACGCTGCCGGCGACCGCATGGTCGGCTATGGACACGAGCTCTTTGTCTTTCACAACCGCGCTCACATTGCCGAGCACATGCCCGCCGTCGGGAATTGAAAGACGGTTTCCTGCGAATTTAAGATCCCCTCCGATCGACCCGCTGACGGACGCGTCACCGGATGCGATTTTTGCTTCCTTCGATACCTTCCCTTGCACATCCATCGTGCCGCATGCCGCCAAGAGATTTCCGTCGAGAAGAGCTTTGCGTCCGACGCGGATGGTCCCTCCCGCGGCTGAAACATCTTTTCCGGCTTCGCCGTCCAGCCAAATCGTACCGCCGGCCGCGCGAATGTGTTCGGTCACTTTGCCGTTCAGCGTCAGCATGCCGCCGGCGACGATCAGATCTCCGTTGATCGTTCCTTCGACGTCCACCGTTCCTCCGGCGATGTACGCGTCGCCGTTGATCGTTCCGTCGATGACCACGTCGTCGCCTCCGCCGAAGTACCATCCCTCGTGTACCTCGTTCGCGCCGAGCAGGACTCGTTTAGTGTGCCGGCCGTACTCGCCGTTCCAGCCGTTGCATGAAAATCCCATAAAAGCGAAGATCGCGCAGCAGACGATCGTTTTTATAGAAAATTGATATGATTTCATTTCAACCTCCCTTGAATGTATTCCTGCATACGTGTCAAAATTTAATTCGTTTCAGTTCTTTTGTCGATCAGACGATTTTGCACGGGATGACCGCATCTTCGTCGAACGAATAGATCGCGCAGAGGCGGTGGTATCCATCGGCGATAATGACCCTCCCGTGCGCGGAATCGCGGACCAGCAGGAGCGGGGAGAGTTTCTTTCCGGATTTGATCTTTTCGCGGTCTTTTTCGACGTGAAGGTTGCTGATGCCAAGGGAAGATAAGCCGCTCGCCCTGAAGATATCTTTTGCCTTGAACTGCGAGAGCGGAGATTTTCTCAGCTTCTGTACGAGCGCTCCGGCTTCCGACTCCTTATAGATGAGACTCAAGTACGATTTGGCAGCCGGATAATCGTGCTCTTCGGGCTTGTCGAGCCATTCAATATCGGTCCCTCTTTTGGCCATGATTTTCTTTCTAAGTGGAAGTCTTGGAAGTATACACCAGTCATCTCATTTTTCGTGTGCTACTTAGCGAAAAATTCCAAGAATTGCAACTGAAAGGGACGTGCGCAAAAATCCCCGTTGTTCTTAGCAGCAAATTTCAGAGGGAGCAGATGGGAGCTTCATGCGAGGATTACTGCATTCAATCGGAATTCGCTTCACGATCCCGGCGAAAATGCGCGGCAGCTTTCGTAAAAACTTCGTTGAAGCTTTCGTCGACCAGATGCCCCTGCGCCCCGGTCGTCGGAAAGGGGTTGATATGGGTATACGGAAAGGGGAAATCAAGCACCTCCACGTGTGTGCCAATATCCCTGTACTCGCCTTTCAACGTATTGAGCACTTCGGCTGCCGGGATAACGTCGTCCTTCCTTAAGGCGACGGCATAGAGCTGTTTCTGCAGCTGCCGAAATAATCGTTCGCGCTTTTCTTTGTTCTTCTGGTATGTGAGCATGAGCCTGAAGGCGACTCCTGCCGGGTGCCCTTCGCCGAAATAATGAGCGATGCGTTTATCGAGAACGAGCTCGGTCTCCAGACGTTCGCTGAAAAATGAATGCAAAGCGATGGTGGCATCGCTGTCCAGGATGAACTTGGAATTGGGGGACATGCGGTCGAGCGTCGGTCCGCCGCAGAACATGAAAAGCTTCGAGCGTTGGAAATAGCCGTGAGGGTCTGCCATCAGCAGGATCTGGCCGAGGAATGATCCCACGGAGTAGGAAAAAATATCTACACCGGCATTCGGTGCGATCAGCGGATGCGACCCGTCGCGGATCTCAGTGACCAGCCGCACGACATCGTCAAAGGTCTGCAGACCCGACCAAAAGTAGCGCTGGGGGATCTGCTCGATCCGCGCGCTGATCGCCGCGTTCGCAAAGCTGGAATTGTTGATGGCCGGGGAGTGCCTGCGGCGGATGTCCGAAACTGCATTCATGGGACGGGCACTTCCCCATGCTGCAGGGGCCCGATTCATGTGAAACGCAATCGGAAAAAGAAGGACCGCTTTTCCGGTCAACCTCAACAGTTCCGCGGCCCACGGGAGATACTTGTTCCATCGATGCTCATTCAACCCGTGAAAGAACAGGATGACTCCTTCTGCGCGCGCAGGAGCCGCCTTTTTGAAGATGAGGTAAGTGAATTTCTTGTTCTCGGCGATGTCGATATCGCCATGGGTCAGTATATCGGGATAGGCGGGCGACCGGCGCGGGATCTTTGGCTCAAGCTGTTCGTGGAACACGATCCCGTGTTCGCCGCAGACATACGTGAGCGCTCCCGGCAGTGAGGTCCACGAAGCCGACGTGAAATCGCATCGGTGGATGAAAAACTCGTGTGCCGGTACGGGCAGCGTTGTCGCGCGCGGGTCGTAGAGGGTGTCGAGATACTGACAGGTTTCGCGGTAGGTCACTGTCGCGAATCGATGATCCGGAAATGAAGAATTGCATACAAGTAAAAGAAAAAAAAATCCAAGAGCAACAATGGTGAGAAATAAAAAGCATTTCGGATTTAAGGGAGATTGGCGGCGTGTTAATTCGACCAGCGAGTCTCGTTTGATGTTTTTCTGCTGTCATCCTCCTTGCGGATTTCTGGCAAAGCCATTCATTCGGAAGATGCGCGTTTACATGTAGGAATGGTTGTTCCGAAGTCCCGACGGGTTGACCTTGCCGGAATCCCGCGGCGGCTGAAATTCTGACAAATTTCCCGTCAATTCTTTACAAGCTTTTTACACCCAAAATGGCAGCAATGCCAAGATCTCCTTCTGTTGTCGGCAATATTTATGCGGTTTTGGAAAGAACCGCCACCTCCCGAATCTTGATAATTCTCTTACGCTTGCCGTGCTCATCTTTATACCCCTCTGATTGCATACAGGACTGACCTCTCTGATATTTGCACACGTGATTTTTTAAGAGCATCAAGAAAACCATTTTGCCAAAAAGGAGGAATGTAAATGAATCTGCTGTTCTGGCTCCCGGCGATGTTCCTGTTGGGCATCGCATTGATGGCGCTCTGCTACCTGTTCATGGAAGCCTGCGATAAAATTTAACAACCGAAAGAGAGGATACACATGATTTATGTAACCGCAGTCATCGCCTTGTTCCTGTTTGTCTATCTGGTCGTCGCTTTCATTCGACCGGAAAAATTTTAAGCAAAACGATTCTAGAAAAGGAGCTTGTACGATGAATTTCCAAATTTGGTTTCTCCCTGTTCTCTTGCTGGCCACAGCGACCGTTATAGCATTTCCGCTCAGCAAATATATGGGGTGGATCATGGACGGAGCATACCGCCCAATGAGGATCTTTGCATGGTTCGAGAGGCGGTTGGACAGCGGTTTCATCCCGATCATTGCGCCTGTGGCTATGGCCGCGTTTCTCGGAAGAAAAAAAACGAGTCCGTCCAGCATCGGAACGCTCCGCACCGATACGCCGACCTTTGCCTATCTCCTGCTCGGCACCGTTCTCATTGTCGGCGCATTGCTCTTTCTTCCCATCGCTGCACTCGGCCCGCTGGCCGAACATCTGGGGCCGATCCCGTTCGGCGGATGACGGCCGCGCGTTTTTTATTTGTTGAGATAGTTCAGATCACATAGACAGAAGGAGTTAATAATGAGCGAGGTTCGCGTACTAGAACATAAAGTTGAAGGAGCCGTGGAAAGTCTTTCTTCAAAGACTTCCAAGCCCCCCCGACGTTCGAAGAGGAGGGCATTGCTTGAAAAAACCACCGCCCTGCCAGCGTTGAAACAGTCCTTCCTCATGCTGCGGCCGGACGTTCAATGGAAAAACCCAGTGATGTTCGTTGTCGAAGTCGGCGCCGTCCTGACGCTTGCCTATGTCTTCGCGGCGGCATTCGGGAACAACGTAAGCCAGGTGCCGATCACATATTTCATCGCGCTGACTGCATGGCTCTTTCTGACCGTCTGGTTCGCAAATTTTGCAACCGCGTTGGCCGAGGCGCGGGGAAAAGCGCAGGCCGAGACGCTCAGGAAGGCGCGGCGCGATACCATCGCACATCGTTTGACGCCGGACGGTTCGATCGTCCAGGTCCCTTCAACCAATCTCAAAATCGGCGACCGCGTTGTGGTCCAGGCCGGCCAGATGATTCCGGGGGACGGCGAAATCGTTGAAGGTATCGCATCGGTCGACGAATCGGCGATCACCGGCGAATCAGCTCCGGTCATTCGCGCGGCACACAGCGATGCATCCGGCGTTACCGGCGGAACGTTCGTTCTCTCCGACAGGATCATCGTCGAGATCACGAGCGGAGCGGGAGACTCATTCCTTGACAGAATGATCGCTCTTGTCGAAGGAGCGATCAGGCAGCGGAGTCCGAATGAGATCGCATTGACACTGGTTCTGTCCGCTTTCACGTTGATCTTTTTGATCGTTGTCATTCCCTTGTGGCCGATGGCGTGGAACGCGGAACAGTATATGGGCTCGTATCTCGGAATTTCCGAGCCGCTGAAAAGCCTTGGGACGGATGTGCCCACGTTGATCGCACTTCTCGTCTGCCTTATCCCGACCACCATCGGCGCATTGCTTGCGGCGATCGGCATCGCGGGAATGGACCGCGCGCTGCAAGCGAACATCATTGCGAAGAGCGGTAAAGCGGTCGAGCTTGCCGGCGACATCGACGTTGTGCTCCTCGACAAAACCGGCACGATTACTCTCGGCAACCGGCATGCGACGACATTCTATCCGGTCGGACGATACAAAGAAGCCGACCTGGCCCGGCTGGCAGCGTTGGCCTCCTCCGCCGACGAGACTCCGGAAGGGAAGAGCATCGTAAAACTATTTGAGAAGACGAGCAAAGACCCCCTTAATGTTCCGAAGGATTCCGTTTTCGTTCCGTTCACCGCACAGACACGCATGAGCGGGATCGATTTTGCCGGCGGACGCCAGATTCGCAAGGGCGCAGCGGACGCTGTCTTTGAATTCGTTCAGGAGAACCGCGGAAGGGTTCCGGCTGAGGTCAATCCGATTATCAACGACATCGCTAAAAAAGGGGCAACTCCGCTCGTTGTGGCGGACGATTCTCATGTTGTCGGCGTCATTGCGCTTGAAGATATTCTGAAGCCGAACATGAAAGAGCGGTTTGACGAACTCAGGAAAATGGGTTTGCGAACGGTCATGATCACCGGGGACAATCCGATCACGGCGGCCGCTATTGCAGCTCAGGCCGGAGTCGATGATTATCTCGCGAAGGCAACGCCGGAAAAGAAACTTGAATTCATCAGGAAGGAACAAACGGACGGAAAGCTTGTCGCCATGATGGGGGACGGCACGAATGATGCGCCGGCTCTCGCTCAAGCAGACGTTGCACTGGCCATGAACGCCGGAACGCAGGCCGCGAAAGAAGCCGCGAACATGGTCGACCTCGACAGCGACCCGACCAAACTGCTCGAAGTGGTCCATATCGGCAAACAGCTGTTGATCACCCGCGGCGCCCTGACAACGTTCTCGATCGCCAACGACGTCGCAAAGTACTTTGCCATCATTCCCGCGCTTTTTGCCGGGACCCTTCCATGGCTGAAGGCAGTCGACATCATGAACTTGCATTCGCCAACCTCGGCAATACTTTCAGCCGTGATCTTCAACGCGCTGATCATTCCGGCATTGATCCCGGTCGCCCTTAAAGGGGTTAAATACCGCGCGATGGGGGCCGACGACCTTTTGAGGAAAAACTTGTTCAACTGGGGGCTCGGTGGTGTCGTGCTGCCGTTCGTCGGCATTAAGCTCATCGATATGGTGATGGTTGCATTGCATTTTGTGAACTAAAGTCTGCACATAAAGGAGGATACGAAAATGTCTAAAATTATTGGAAAGAGTTTCCTGCTGTTGTTCTTCGCAGTCGTTATCTGCTGCGTCCTTTACCCCGGAGTTTTGTTGGCCATCGGGCAAGCATTCTTCCCTTTTCAGGCCAACGGGAGCATCGTGAACGGGCCGGACGGCAAACCGGTCGGATCGCTTCTTATCGCGCAGCCGTTCACCAAGGACGAATATTTTCAGCCCCGGCCGTCGGCTGCTTCTTTTGACGGCTCCGCTTCTTCGTCATCGGCGCTGGCAGCTTCAAATTACGCGTTGCGCGACCGCGTTGCGCGTGCCCTCGGTCCGATCGTGCGTTACGCGGACGGTCCGAAATCGGGGCAGCTCGTTGCATCGGATATTGAAAGCTGGTTCCAACATGACGTCTATCAGGGAGCGCCTCACATCGTTGCGCAGTGGTCATCGATGCATCCCGCAGACGCAACGGCATGGGTGAATACAGACTCACTTCATATCGGCTATGTCGCCGATTGGGCGAGCAAACATCAGGATGCGGTTGCACAATTCATCAAGAGCAACCCGAGCATTCCGCAGCCGGCACCTTCGGATCTCGCGGCGACATTTTTCCAGAGTTTTTCAAATGACAACCCCGGCAAATTTCCTTCAGCCATGCCGGACACCGGTGCTGACGGCAAAGCGTTCACCGTGATCAAACCCGTCAGCGCCGGTTCTGATATTCAGTCGATCTTCTTCGACATGTGGAGATTGGAGCACCCCGCCGAGAATTTGCAGAATATTCCGGGGGACATGGTCACGACATCGGGTTCCGGCCTCGATCCCCACATCACAATGCAGAACGCCGAATTTCAGCTGGATCGGGTATCATCGAAATGGGCGGCGGACTTAAAAAGGAAACCGGCCGAAGTGCGAAAAGAAATCGAGAACATTCTGGCCAACAACGCCTTCGCGCCGCTCAACGGGTTTGTGGGGGAAAAAATGGTCAACGTGCTTCAAGTGAACCTCGACCTCCGGAATCAATATGGCGCTCCGCAATAAATAGAATTTGGGTGCACACGTGCCGTCGAAATTTCGAAGCAGAAGAATAACAAAGACAGAATCGAAACAATCGGGGAGACTGCTCCTCGTCGAGACAGACGTCGAAATCAAAAGGCTCGTGCTCAAAGTTCTGGCGGCGGCGGGATACAAAGTGAAGCTGGCGGACAATGAAGGCGATCTCCTCCAGCAAATATTTTCCTCACGCTGCCTCCTGGTCATTTTTGGGATGAATGCAGTAGACGTTTCGTATCTCGCCGTCGTCAAAAAACTACGGAGGGTTTCCGCTCTGCCTGTCATTTTCATTATGTATCCGACCGCCGAGAAGGACCGCGCCACGGTCTCGGCGGCCGGAGTGAACGATCAAGTGTTAAAACCCTTCAGCGATGCTGAATTGCTCACCGCTTTACGGTCAGTAATTCGTTCGTATCACAATGGCGGTCAAGGAGCAAGGTTTGAGGCCTCAGCGATTGTCATCAATTTTGAAAATCAGACCGTTGTCAGGAAAGGGAAACCGGTGAATCTGACTCCGACTGAATTTTTGCTCCTCTCGCTCTTTGTTCATAACGCGGGGAAAATCTTGACGCACGATCGCATTTTGCGTCAGATACGGGGGCCGTGGTACGAGCGCCACATCAATTATTCACGGGTCTATACCTGCCGCCTGCGCAGGAAACTGGAGGATGACCCTGAGAATCCTCATTTGATCCGGACGGAATCGGGCAAAGGCTACAAATTTGTCGTCACAGAAGGAGCCACCCAATGAATGCCACATTCGACCTTTCAACCGGTTACTTCCGTGACCTTGTGCGAAAACCGCGGAAGGGGAATCTCAAGGTCCACATGGCCCGTGTTCCCTCTCCCGGACTCTTCGACAGAATGATCGCCGAGGGAAAAAAACTCCTCTCGTTCGATCTCGACGTGGTCGTTGCACTGGATGGCGAGCGGACGGAGGCAGATTTTCCCCGGGCACATGTCGTTAAGGCGAAAGAAATTCCGTTCAAGAACAGTGTATTCCAGGAGATGGATTACGAAGGCATTGTTGCGCGATCTCCGGAAGTGGCGATCATTGACAACCTTTTGCACGTCAACATCTCCGGCGCGGATCACGAGATGAGGTACCAGGAAGTGCGGGATCTTCTCGACCGGGGCATCAGCGTCATCACATCAACATATTCTCCCTTCGGGAACAACCTGAAGGGGGCGTTGGAAAATGTTTCGGGGATTTTCTCGATCCCCTTTCACCGGTGGGCTGGTCTTCCGTTGGATGAGCTGATCACGCTTGTGTTTGCGCCGAAAGAATCGTTTCATCATGCCGAAGTGGGCCTGTCAGAAGAGACCGTCTCGATCGAATGAGCGGATCGGAACTAATCTTATCAAGGAAATATAACTATTCAACCACATTTCAACGGAGCATCTAAATGAAAAGGGCAGTCTTTGTAATCATAGCAATATTGTCGTGCGTGGCAATTTCTTCAGCCGCCGACAGCACATCAGCAGCGCCGGCGCCGGCCCCGATCACCTGGAGCGGGTTCGTCGACGCGTATTACAGCAAGAATTTCAACAGTCCTGCAACAGAGACGAATCAGTTGCGCAACTTCGACATCCAGGAGAACCAGTTCACGCTCTCCCTGGCCGAACTTGTCATCCAGAAGGCCGCCTCGCCGGTCGGCTTCCGCTTCGACCTCGACTTCGGCCCCACGAACGACCTTGTGCAGGGGGGCAACGGGAGCACGCTCAACGTCCTTCAACAGGGCTACCTCACGGCCGTCCTTCCGATCGGCCAGGGGCTGACGGTCGATGTGGGAAAGTTCGTGACCCATATGGGGAATGAGGTGATCGAATCGAAGGATAACTGGAACTACAGCCGGTCGTTCCTCTTTGCTTATGCGATTCCGTATTACCATACGGGGATCCGCTTGACCTATCCGGTCTCGACGGCCTTAAGCGCGACCGTTCATGTGCTCAACGGCTGGAACTCGACCATCGACAACAACCATTCCCAGACGCTCGGATTGACGCTGAACTATACGGCTTCCTCGAGCACGAGCATCGTCTTTAACGGTATCAGCGGGTTTGAA